>NZ_PVUE01000008.1 GCF_003003235.1 Antricoccus suffuscus | reverse complement strand
GTCTGATCACTGCCTCACGCGCGTCTACCTCGATACCCATACCGGCCTCGATTCACGGTTTCAGGGTGTTGCGACAATCCCTTGACCGCACAGTCACTAAAAACTCGTCATCCGTCGCGAATGACGCGCCGAGTACCGCCTACTCGGGCTCTGAGCCGGTGGGCCAGCGGCGGAAATTCATCCACGACCGGGACGGAGTTGGGCCGCGCTGACCTTGGTAGCGCGAACCGTAGATTTCCGAACCGTAGGGGTGCTCCGAGGGGCTGGTCAGCTGGAACAGGCACAGCTGGCCGATCTTCATGCCCGGCCACAGGGTGATGGGCAGGTTGGCCATGTTGGACAGCTCAAGCGTGATGTGGCCCGAGAACCCCGGGTCGATGAAGCCGGCGGTCGAGTGCGTCAGCAGCCCGAGCCGGCCGAGGCTGGACTTGCCTTCCAGCCGCCCGGCCAGGTCGTCGGCGAGCGAGATGACCTCGAGCGTCGAGCCCAGCACGAACTCACCGGGGTGCAGCACCAGAGGTTCGTCGTCCTTGGTCTCGACCGGGCTGGTGAGATCGTCCTGCTGCTGGGCGGGGTCGATGTGGGTGTATCGCTGGTTGTTGAACACCCGGAAGAACCGGTCCAGGCGTACGTCGACGCTGGACGGCTGGACGAGCGCTTCGTCGAACGGGTCGAGGCCGAGCCCGCCGTCCTCCAGCCGGACGCGGATATCGCGGTCGCTCAGCAGCATTCGTGTCTCCCTCGTACGGTTAACCCCGCACGACATTAGTGCACGCGGCCTCGATTAGCGCACTTGGTCGCCGCGCGCTCCCTTAGGCTTCGTGACGTGGAATCTACCGATCGCGTCGTCGTAGGTGTCGCCGTCGTACGCGATGGCCTGCTGCTTGCGGCGCAGCGCACCTCTCCCCCGGCGGCGGCGGGACGTTGGGAGCTGCCCGGCGGCAAGGTCGAACCCGGCGAGTCGCTGGCGCAGGCCGCGGTCCGCGAGATCCAGGAGGAGCTCGGCTGCACCGTCGTCGCTGGCGCAGACCTTGGCGTGTCCTCGCCGGTGCGCCCCGGGCTGACGCTGCGCGTTGTCCTGGCGTCGCTGGCATCCGGCGAGCCAACGGCGCTGGAACATTCGGCATTGCGCTGGGTCGGGCCCGAGCGGCTCGACGAGCTCAATTGGATGGACGCGGACCGGCCGTTCCTCTCACTGCTGCGCGAGCGGCAGCTGGACGGCGTACCGCTTGAGGGTGGCGGGACCGGCGGCGCGGTGCGGATCGGCGAGACGGTACGCCGACCGACCGGACCGTGGACACCGGCCGTGCACGAGCTACTGCGGTTTCTGCATGGCCGCGCCTCGGTGCCAGAGGTGTTGGGATTCGACGCGCGCGGTCGCGAAATCCTGCGCTACATCCCTGGTACGACGATCCGACCCGACGACGAGATGCTCACCGATGCGCAGGTTGTCGCGGTGGCGCGCCGACTGCGGGTGTTTCACGATGTGGTCGCGTCGTACCGGCCGACAGGCGTCGTCACGTGGCGGTACGGCGACCGCGCGCTCGCCGACGACGAGATCATCTGTCACAACGATCCCGGCGCCTACAACTGGGCTTTCTCTGGCGACGACGCGGTCGGACTGTTCGACTGGGACATGGCCGGGCCCGGCGTACCACTTGACGACGTCGGTTTCGCGGCGTGGACGTGCATGCCGCTTTACCGTGACATCGTGCCGCCGGACATCGCGCGCCGGTTGTCGCTTTTCGCCCAGGCGTATGGGAAGTACGACGCCCGCGAGATCTTCGACGCGAGCCTGCAGCGGATGCGACTGGCCGCAGGCCGAATCGCCGAGGGCCAGGCGCGCGGCGACGCCGGACTGCTCAACCTCGCCAAGGTCGGTGAGCCGCGGCGCACCCGCGACCGCGTCGCCCGCGCCGAGTCGGCACGCGCGGCGATCGAGCGCCTGTTAGATCGAGACGGTTGAGACCGGCGCGAGCCGTGCGAACGCGCTCCCATGCTGACCGGCGAAGTTCTCAACCAGCCCAGAGGTAAAGCTGATCCCGACGTCGTTGAGCAGCCCGTCGTGCACGGCGTACGCCTTGGGTGCGCGCACCGACACCGCGAAGTCGACGACCTCGGACGTCTTCGACCATGGCGCGTGCAACGGCAGCAGCAGCGTCTGCACGGGCTTGGTGGGTACGTCGAACGAGTCGCCGGGGTGATAGACATTGCCGTCGATCAGGTAGCAGATGTTGGTGATGGTCGGGATCTTCGGATGGATCACGGCATGCTGACCGCCGAACGTCTCGACCGAGAAACCCGCAGCGTCGAACGTCTCACCGGGCCCCACGGCGGTGACCCATTCCGCGGCGATGTCGTCCGCGACGGACCGCGGTGCCCATACGTGCAGTGACGAGTTCTTCTGTGCGGCAGCCTTGAGCTTGTCGACATCGATGTGATCGGCGTGTTCGTGGGTGATGAGCACCGCGTCGACACCGTCGAGCGCCTGGTCCAACTCGGAAAACGCGCCGGGGTCGATGACGAGCTTGCGGTTGCCGTCGTCGAGACGGACACATGCATGCGTGAACTTGGTCAGATCCATTTTTGCTCCCTATGTTTCCCGCGATGTCAGGGACTCTCGTTGTGGACATTACCCGCGATCGCTGACCAGACCCAGAGATCGCCGGTGGTGCCGGATCGGATCGGATGGCTATATTGGCCAGACCGCGCCTCCAACAACCCATGGGGAGAACTACATGTCTCAACCGCAGTCGATAGGTGGCAGTTTCCGGTACGGCGAACGCGAGCGTGGATACGCTCGCCAGGCCTACCAGTCGTTTGAGCCGCTGCATATCACCGCCTACTTCTCGCCGTACGTGACGGAAAAGCAGAAGGAGCTCGGGCTGTCCTTTAAAGGCCGCTATTTTGGCATGCGGGCGGCACCGCTGGGCGAGTGCGACGCGTCCGTTGTCGCTTCGACGTTCTATAACTTCAACCCGACCACGGTGCGGGATGGCTGGGCTGAGGCCCACGAGAAGAGCGATCTGAAGACCCTGAGCGCGGCGCGCACCGACATCATCGACAAGACAATGCGGGACGCGTTTGGCCCACTCATCGATGATCCGGCGCTACCGAAACTCGTCGGCCGGCTGCGCGAGATCATCACGCCTGCGGAGACGATGGGCCGCTCGCTCTCGGCCGCCTGGATGAACGAGCCGTGGCCGGATGCGCCACACATCGGGCTGTGGCATGCCTTCACGCTATTTCGCGAGTGGCGCGGCGACGGGCATATCGCGGCGCTGGTCCTCGCCGGGCTCGTGCCCACCGAAGCGCTCGTCTTCCACGAGGCCGATCACCCGGCGGGCAGTACGGCGAAACCGTCCCGCATGGGCCGTACGGCGACGCAGCGCTCACGCCAATGGAGCGACGAGGAGTGGAACGCCGCCGCTGACGATCTCGCCTCGCGCGGTCTGCTCGTTAACGCCGACGGCAACCAGACGCTCACCGAGCAGGGCCTAGAGCTCTACCGCTGGGTCGAGAACTTCACCGACGACGCCGCGGCCTCGGTCTGGGTAGGCGTCGAGGATGCGGACGATGTCTTCAGCGCCGCGCGACCCTTCGTCAAGTCGATCATCGATGCGGGATTCCTGCCTGGCACCCAGAAGAAGTAGCAGGGCCGCCTAGTATGCTGTGTCATCGGCGGCCCACCACAACTGGCCGCCGATGATGCGGGTGTAGTGAAATGGCATCACTTCAGCTTCCCAAGCTGACAGCGCGGGTTCGATTCCCGTCACCCGCTCCACGCACGTAATCCCCGTCGCTGTGCACGACGAGCAGTCGATCAGGTCCCGCCCGAGTCCTCGCTCATGCGCCGGAGCGCCTTCGCCCACTTGTCGGTCTCGATCGCACCCTGGAGCGTCAACTGACCGTCTAGAACGAAGGTTGGCACGGCCGTTATTCCGTCGCGCTGGGCCTCTTCGCGCTCGGCGCGGACGTGGTCGGCCTCCGCATCAGAATCCAACAGCGCCATCGCCACCGCGCGGTCGAGTCCGGCGCTCGCTGCGAGGTCGGCCAGCACTTGGTGGTCGGCGACGTCAAGGCCCTCGGTGAAGTAGCCGCGCAGCAGCGTCTTCTTGAGGGTCCGCTGGGCCTCGGCCCCCGCAGTGTGCAGCGCCCAGCCGAGAAGCCGGTGTGCATCGAAGGTGTTCGCTCGGCGTATCTGCGACCAGCGGAAGTCGATATCGAACCCCTCGGCCGCCGCTTCAAGGCGCGCGTGCATAGCCGCCACCCGATCGGACCCGCCGAGTTTCTGGCTCAGGTGCTCCGCCGCAGTGGGGCCGTCGCCGCCCATCGGAATCGTCGGATCGAGCTGGTACGAGCGGTAGACCACGTCTGCGCCGACCCCCGTCTCCTCGACGGCGCGTTCGAAGCTGGCGGTCCCTACATAGCACCACGGGCAGGCGACATCGCTCCAGATCTCGATTCTCATGTACTACACAACAGGCCGACCGCGACGATCATTCCCCGAGTGCGCAGCTGAGTTGACCGTAAGCGGTTAGCTCACCGCGAAGACCCCCGCCGCGCCTTTCTCGGCATCAGACATCACGTGCGAGATGAAGCTGTAGTGCCCCGCCGCAGGGAACGTCAGTTCCACGAACCCGCCTTGCGCCGCCGACAGCGACAGGACCTGGCTGCCTCCGTCCAGCCCGTCGGAGGGGCTCAGAAGGTAGGCGCCTTCGGCGTACACCGTGTCGAATTGCGTGCCGACGACGTGGAAGGCCGTCGACAAGTTAGGCCCCGCATCGAGCACCCAGATGCGCACCCGTTCACCGGGATGGGCCGTGATCGGGCGGTACTTGTATTGGTTCGCATACCCGTTGAAAGCCACCAGGTCAGGCTTCTTCGTCGCGACCTTCTCGGGGTCGACGACGCCGCCTCTCGGGCCGAGGTAGTACTCGGACTGGACGAATAGATACTCCGCATCCACCGGCGCGAGGTTCGGCGGATCGATGATGACCGCGCCGAACATGCCGTTTGCGATATGGGCGGACATCGGCATCGTCGAGCAGTGATACAACCAGATCCCGCTGTGGTGTGCGGCAAACGTGTAGACCAGTGACTGACCGGGGTTGATCGAGCGCATGGGCTCGTCCGGTGACACTTCTCCCGCGTGGAAGTCGATCGAATGCGCCATGTCGCCGTCGTTGACGAGCGTGATCTCGAACGTGTCGCCGACATTGCCGCGCAGGGTCGGGCCCGGCACCGTCCCGTTGTAGGTCCACAGCGTCTGTACGACGCCGGGCGCGACCTCACGTTTCACGTCCTTCACCGTCAGTGTGAGCTTGTGGGTAGTGCCGTTGGGCGCCGGTGCGACCGTCGGATCGGCGGGCACGAAGCTGCTCGCGGGGTTCTTGCCCAGGTCGATCGACGACGCCGCGGACTCACCCCCCGACTGCGTGTCCATGCCGCCCATCGAGCCGGCCGACCCGGAGCTCCCGGCAACATTGACCGCGAACACCATGCCGAGCTGTCGGTGCCCCGGCAACGAGCACCATCCGGCGATGCTCTTGCCCACCACGCCGACGTCGACCTGCGCGGACTGCCCCGGCGAGAGCCGGCCACTGGTCTGGCCGGTCGCGAGCACGAGATCGTGCACAACCTGGTCGGTGTTGGTGACCTTGATGATCAAGCGGTCGCCGGCCGGTACGTCGACCGAGGACGGCGTGAAGCGCATGTTGTCGGCGGTGACGGAGACCTCGGTCGTGTGGCCGGTCGGCGTCACCCCGTTTGCCGCGGACACTGCGGTCCCATGCCCGGCCGCGGGCGGATCGACCGCCACACCGCCCGCGACACCGAGCACGAGTACGGCGAGGGCGGCCGTCACGGACCCAATCTGCCGCGGCGGGGTGTTCACCTTCCGGGTACGTTCCTGCACCGCATTGCCGCTCGGATCCGGGGCGGGGCGGCGGGAGGCGACGATCGACCAACCGATGACGGGCAGTACGGCGGCGAAGCCGATGAGCGCGAGCGCCGAGCAGATGACCCGCACCAGGCTCGGCGTCGGCAGCAGCCACAGAATCATCCCGCCGTTGATCAGCGTCAGCCGCCAGCCCGCGCCTTTGTTCATGATCTCGGTGGTACGCCGAGAGATCGCCGGGCCTCCGCCGAGCGCCATCGGCACGAGGTAGGACAGTGCGCCGAACAGCACTTGAGCGACGAAGCCGGCGGCAAGCGGCGCGACAAGCGTGCCCACGGCCGAGCTCACGGCCGGCCAGCTCGACGAAACAAGGATCACCGTCAACGCGACCAGAGACCCGACCAGCCAGAACCCGCCAGCAGCCACCGACCACGTCGCGTACGCCGCCGGCGGCTTCTGACGTGCCTCCGCCACCATCGGCCGGGCCAGTACGACGATTCCCGCGAGATAGCCGAGGACGCCGGCCGCCGCGACGTACCGCCACCCGAACAGGATCGCCACGATCATGACCACCAGCGCGACCAGCAAGATCACCAGTGCGTGCCCGGATGCCCGCTCGACCCCCGGGGCGACGCGGGTCCGCAGCATCGTGGGCCACAGCGTCACCAGCGTGCCGGTGATCGTCAGGCCGACCCAGCCCAGCACGTTGGCCGTCGCGTGCGCCAGTCCGAGGCGCCACGCGAGACCGCCGCCGACGCCGTGCGCCAGCAGCACCCCGAACGTCACGCCGACCAGCAGCATCACGGTAGCTACGAGGTAGTAGCGCACGGTTGCGCCAAAACGCGACGGCAGTGCCCGGCGCATCGCGACGCCGAATGCGGCCCCGTGCCACAGCACCGCAGCGGCAACCAAAATCGCGCCAATCAGTACGACGACCCATCCGGCCGAGACGACGCCCACCATGACGGCGATCGCGCCGGCGTTGAGTACGACGAGCCGCGGCGCGAGCGCGCGTTGCACGCCCTTCCCGGGCGGTGAACGCAGCAGCGCCTCGGTGAAGTGCGAGCTCCACACGAAGATCGCGTTAGTGACCGCACCCAGCAACAGCAGATGGATAAGCAGCCACCGCGACGCGGGAATGAATGAGTGGGTCAGCGACACCACGAGTAACGCGACCAGCCATGCGGCCATCGGCGCGTTCGCTCTCAGGTGCCACGCGGCGCGGCTCATGATGCCCTATCACGCTTCGGTACGCCGCGGATCGACGACCAGGCGGCCATGACGACGAACAGCAGCAGCGCGACGACGTTGAAAACGCCGCCCCATTGCCACGATGCCGAGTTGCCCCACGCGTCGCCACCGAGCAACCGCAGCAGTAATGAGGCGTGCAGCAGCAGGGCCGGCAGGTAGAAGACTGGCCGGTACGGCAGCGGCCTGCGCAGGACGGCCGGCAGGATCACCGAGGCGTGCGCCATGATCATCGACATCGTGAACCCGAGGAAGACCGCATGGATGACCGCGTCGTACGCCGCGCCGTCAATGACCAGGCCGTTCAAGGTCCAGATCGTTCCGGCGCACCCGATCCAGAAGTAGCCGATCAGCAGGCATACTGCGCTGAAGCGGACCAGCCCGGTGCCGCGCACGGTCCGTTTCGCCACGTCGTACGTCGCCAACCACAGCACGATGGCCAGCAGCGACAGGCCCAACAGTCGGTAGCCGACGGCCGGCCAGAGCAGGCTGGCGGCGACGCACAGCAGGAACGCGGCGCACGCGACCTGAAACGAGCGGACGGCCTGCGCCAAGAGCACCGCTACTCGCGCCAGTTCGAGGCGCTCGCCGGCGATCGTCAGTACGACGAAACCCGCCAGCCACGGAAGCAGGTGGGGCACGTCCACGCCGCCGAGCCACAGCAGCGCGCCACCGGTGGCGAGCACGGCGCCGAGAACCTGCACTAGCACCGCAACGTCGCGGCTTCGTCGCCACAGCGGGATATACAGCACGACGAACGCGGCGGACCCGACCGCGAGCAGCGCCTTGCCGACGGTAATCGGCAGCGGCGTCACGAGGGCTATCGCGCCCAGCCCCAGGAGAAGTGGTGCGGCGTACCCGACGATCCGCGCGAGCGCGACCGACCGCTCAAGCGCGACCAGAGTGCCGACGAATCCGAGCACCAGTAATGGCCCATGCACCTGCGGCAGGCGTGTGGTCGTGACCGGGGCGGGCATTCCCAGCAGAATCAGTGCGGCATCCAGGCCTGCCAGCAACGCAAATGCGCCGGGAATGAGCAGGACTAGCCTCGCTCGGCCGATCCTGACCACCCGCGCTCTGCGCACGCCGGCGACAGATGTACTCGGCGATGGTGTTGTCATCGCTCGCCGAGCGGTCGGAGCCAAGCCAGCCGATTTTTTTTCACGGAATAATTGTATTAAATCGATTACACACTCCGCCAGCGGGCAGCACTACGACACGTAGAACAACGTCCTTTCTGCCCCCGCATCGCTGATGTGATGAAAACTGCGCCGGCGACTCGATCTTGGCTCGCGTTCTCATCTAAAGCCCACTTCATGCTCGATAGTCTGAACGAATGAACCCGAAGTACTCACGGCGTGCCGTGCTGTCTGCCGCCGCGATAATCGCTGGCGCCGCCGCGTGCAGCCGCGCCGTCCGGCACGCTGCGACACCGTCAACATCGTCGACCGCGCCGGCAAGTAGTACGCCGCCGGCAACTTCTTCCTCCAGCGCGCCTCCGTCCGGCGGCCCGTCGGTCGAAGTCGCCAACGGGCCGCGCACTCGGCAAGAGGTGGCCCTCACCTTCCACGGTTCCGGCGATCCCGCGCTCGCTAACGAGCTGTTCGCAGCCGTCAGTGACCGCGGTGTCCCGATCACCGTGTTCGCCGTGGGCACCTGGTTGGCAGCCAACCCGTCGATGGCCAAGACGATCACCGACCACGGTTACGAGTTGGCCAACCACACCTATACCCACCCGACGCTGTCCAACCTCGACGCGGCGGCGACCACCTCGGAGATCGCGCAGTGCCGCGACTTGCTGGTCAAGCTGTCGGGCGCACCAGGGCGCTATTTCCGACAGTCCGGCGCACAGCACTCAACTCCACTGATTCGCTCGATCGCCGGGCAGCTGGGTTATCCGGTGTGTCTGTCTTATGATGTGGACTCTTTGGATTGGACGGACCCGGGAGTCAGCGTGATTCACAAGCAGACCGCGACCGCGACCGGCGGATCCATAGTCAGCATGCATCTCGGTCACCCCGGGACTATCTCGGCTATGCCTGGGGTGCTTGCCGACCTCGCGTCGCGGGGTCTGACGCCGGTCACCGTGTCCCACCTGCTGCGCGCATGAGAGCGCCTACCGCATCTCGGCTGCGAGTGCTCGCGATCCTCGGCGCGCTGATCGCCTCGGCCGGAGCGTGCTCGTCCAGTCAGGCCGCCGACTCCACGTCGTCGAGTTCGTCGCCTCCATCTTCGAGCGCCTCGAGCGCCTCGAGCGCCGCGACCTCGAGTCCCGCGTCGACCGACGATCTACTTCCGGGGATGCCGCCTCCGCTGTCCCCCACCAACGTGTATGCGGCCGACACCCCCAACAACTTCAGCCCGACGGTGCAAGGCGACCGGGCGCTGGTTTACGTGCCCAACAGCAAAAGCAACTCGGTGACGATCATCGACCAGCAGACGATGGCGGTGATCGGCACCTATCCGATCACGATGGGCACCGAGCCGCAGCACGTCGTACCGTCGTACGACCTGAAGACGCTGTACGTCGCATCGGACCTCGGGCCCGGGTCACTGACTCCGATCGACCCCAAGACCGGTCAGATCGGCGCCCCGTTCCTCATCGACGATCCGTACAACCTTTACTTCACCCCTGATGGCCTGCATGCGATTGTCGTGGCTGAAGACCGCAAACGGCTGGACTTCTACGACCCGCACACCTGGAAGCTGCAACATCAGCTATCGGTGCCCAATTGCGCCGGCATCGACCACCTCGACTTCACTGCCAACGGGCGCCGGATGCTCGTCAGCTGCGAGTTCGCCGACCGGATGGCTGTGGTTGACGTTGCGACCGAAACCGTCCTTCACCTGATCGACCTACCGCACCCGGGTGGCATGCCGCAAGATGTCAAGCTCTCCCCGGATGGGTCGGTGTTCTACGTCGCCGACATGATGGCCAACGGCATCTACATCATCGACGGCAACGCCACCGCCGTGAAGGGGTTCATCGCTACCGGCAAAGAGGCACACGGCCTATACGTCGACCGGAACGCCACTCGGCTGTTCATCACAAACCGTGGCGAAGGCAGCATCAGTGTGCTCGACCTTGCGACCGGTAAGTTGACGGCAAAATGGGTCATCCCCGGGGGCGGCAGCCCAGACATGGGTAACATTTCGGCGGACGGCACCATCTTTTGGGTCGCGGGTCGCTACAACGGCGTTGTCTACGCGATTAGCACCGTCGACGGCCATCTGATCAAGAAGATCCCGGTCGGCAAGGGCCCACACGGTCTATGCGTGTGGCCACTGCCTGGCCGTTACTCTCTCGGCCACACCGGGATCCTCCGCTAGGTTGCGGGCCTAACCCAACTAACCGGCCGCGGAGCGGGATCGGACCAGATAGACATGCTCGCCGTCGACGAGGACCTCACCGTCCTGGTCCTCCAGCCAGGCACGCAGCGTCAAGATGCCGCCCTTTGACGACGGCTTCAGTTTGGTGACCTCGAGATACGGGTGCACCGTCGTACCGACGAACGCGGGTTTCTTAAACGCCATCGTCTCGGACAAGAACGCGACGATCGACTCGTGGACATACATCTGCAACTCGTTGGCGCCCAGCGCGGTCATGGATGCCAGCAGTAGTCCGTGCGCTGTCGGCTTACCGAAATACGTATTCGCGGCGAAATGCACGTCGTAGTGCATTGGATGCGCATCGCCGGTCAGCCCTGCGAAAAACATGAAATGCGCGTCCGTGAGGGTTTTCGATGGCGACTCGAACCGGTCGCCGATCGAAAAGTCCTCGAAGTACTTCTGTTCCAGCATCTGACGTTAGCCCTTCTTCAGGAGGCCGAGCTCTTGGACGGCGGCGTACGCCGCATAAGCCTGTTCGAGTCGGGACTCCTTGGTGATCGTCTCGGCAAACCCGTCGTTGCCCATGACGCCGGCGCGATAACGAGCCCGTACGCCGGCCGTGATGCAAGCCGAGCGCCAACGCGAGAATGCTTCCCAGTAAGGCAGATCGGACACGTCCCGGCCGGACAGCCGCGCATACCGCTCGACCAGCTCCTCGCGGCTGGCAAACCCGTCGGCCATCGTGGGACCACCGGTCGTCGGCGGATGCTCGTCGGTGGGCCGCGCCCATGTCGTGATGAGCCAGCCAAGGTCGGCAAACGGATCGCCGAGCGTCGCAAGCTCCCAGTCGAAGATTGCAAGGATCGAGCCGTCGCTGTCGAATGACATGTTGCCGGGGCGGTAGTCCCCGTGCACGATGCCGCTGGTCTGGTCAGGCATCCCGGCCAGCAGCGCGTCGTGAGTCTTGTCGAGGATGTCCAGCTCGTCGGCGCCGGACTGGTGCACCTGACGCTGCCAGCGCTTCAGCTGGCGTTCCAGATAGCCTGCGCTGCGGCCCATCTCAGCCAGCCCGACCTCGTCCGGATCGATGCTGTGCATCCGCGCCAGTACGTCGATCGTGTCCTCACCGACGCGCCGCCTGGCGTCCAGACTGAGCGTCTCGGCCTCCTCGACGCCGTTGAGCACGGTGCCGTCGACGTACCCCATCACGTAGAAGTCCGCGCCCGTGACATCGCGGTCCTCGCAGTAGGCTAACGGTTCGGCCACCGGCACGTCCGTCGGCGCGAGCGCGGAGATGAACTTCCACTCCCGGCTCATGTCGTGTGCGGTGCTGAGCACACCGCCTGTCGGTGGCCGGCGCAACGCGCGGACGACTCCGGCCGCGTCCTTGACCTGGTAGGTCAGGTTTGACCGGCCACCTGACACGAGTGAGAACTCGACCGGCAGCTTGATCCCGTCGACGTGGTCGCCGAGCCACGGCTCGACGGTTTCCGGGTTGATGCCAGGGGTTTCGACCTCAGCGTCCGACATAGTGCGCGTCTCTCTTCTCTAGGAATGATTGGACCCCTTCGCGGTGGTCCTCGGTTTTGAACAGCTCGCCCAGCGTGCTGCTGACCCAGCGGCCGAGCGACGCCCAGTCCGGATCCAGCGACCGACGCAAACCGGACTTCAGCGCGCTGACTGCCAGCGGCGGGTTGGCTGCGATCTTTGCGGCGAGTTCGTGCGCGGTCGGCATCAGCTCAACATCATCGACAACCCGGCGTACCAGCCCGATTTCCTTCGCATCCTCGGCGCTGATGACCTCGCCGGTGAACAGCATCTCAGCCGTCGCTTCGCGGCCGATGAGCTGGGCCAGTCGGCCGATCCCGCCGACGTCGCTGCACAGGCCGCGCTTGACGAACAGTTCGCCGAACTTCGCGCTGCGGGCGGCGACCCGGAAGTCGGCGAAGAGCGCGAGTTCCATGCCCCAACCGACTGCCGAGCCATTGACGGCGGCGATGACGGGAATATCGGTGTGCAACAGCGCATCCGCGGCAGGGGTCAGCCGTGGTGCCGGGCGTGGGGCCTTCTTTTTGTCCCCGCCGCCCATCAGCTCCCGCACGTCGTCGCCCGAGCAAAACGACCGTCCTGCGCCGGTGATGATGAGCACCCGGTCGGTCGACGTACGGACCGCGTCCTCGAGCTCGTCATAGGTACGGCGCCGCAGGGCGTTGTGTACGTCGGGGCGGTTGAGAGTGATGACGCCGACGTGGTCGTGTGATTCGTAGAGGATGTCTCCGTAGCCGGCATCCTCGACGCCGTCGTTGCCTTGATTCTCGGCCATGTGGCCTCCAAAGGTCGGTGGTCGACTGTGAGATTCGTTTCGGGTCTTCGCTAAGTTAGCACTGCAAAGGATTCGGGCAGGCCCGACGTATAGGAGACCACGGTGACCGGACGATTCGGAATTACGATCCCGCTTGACGGCTTACCGCTGAGCGAGCAGGCAGCAGTGGCCGCCGAACTGGCGAAGGCGGGTTACACCGACTTCTGGTCCGCAGAGGGAAACGGGACGGACGGGTTCAGCCCACTCGCGATCGCGTCGGTCGCCGCGCCTGGAGTTCGTCTCGGTACGGCGATCATTCCGGTGTTCACCCGTGGACCCGGCGTTATGGCGCTGAGCGCGGCCACGATGGCCGCGTCCGCACCAGGCCGGTTCGTGCTCGGCATCGGTACGTCGTCCGACGTAATCGTCGAGCGATGGAATGACATCTCGTTCGAGCAGCCACTCCAGCGCACCCGCGATATGGCTCGCTTTTTGCGTAAGGCGCTGCGCGGCGAACGCGTGGACGAGGAGTTTGAGACGTTCAAGGTCCGCGGGTTCCGCAACGGCATCGTGCCGGAGGTAGCGCCGCCGATCCTGATCGCCGCGCTGCGTCCCGGAATGCTGCGTCTGGCGGGCAAGGAGGCCGACGGCGCGGTGATCAACTGGCTGTCCGCGGACGACGTACTCAAGATCGCGCCGTACGTCCACGCCGGCGGGCCCGACAAGGAGATCGTCGCACGGATCTTCGTGGCACCGACGACGGACGCGGCAAAGATCCGGGAGGCCGCCCGACGGCACATCGCGGCGTACCTCAACGTGCCGGTCTACCGCAAGTTCCACGAATGGCTGGGCCGCACCGAGCTCCAGCCGATGTGGGACGCCTGGGACGCGGGCGATCGCAAGGGCGCCCTCACCGCGATCCCGGACAGCGTCGTCGACGCCCTGGTGATCCACGGCTCGCCGGAGGAATGCCGGGAGCACCTCGCCAGGTACGTCAGCAACGGCGTTACCACGCCGGTCATCTCCTTGTGGCCGACCGAGATGGGTCCGTTGGAGGCCGCCCGCGCGCTCGCTCCACGGGACTAGCGGTCAGTCTGTGGTGACGCTCGCCGCCTCGGCAGCCATGACGGCAGCCAGCACCTGCGGGTAGCGGCGGGTGTGCGCCCCGCCGTCGACAGACAGCAGATCCCCGGTCACCCAGGAGGAATCGTCCGATGCCAGGAACAACGCGGCGTCGGCGATATCACTTGGTACGCCGATGCGGCCGAGTGGCGCATTGTCGAGGAACTCGTCGCTCAGCGGCGGGGCGGTCAGCGCGGCCGTCAGCGGAGTGTCCACGAGCCCCGGCGCGATAGCGTTGACCCGGATCGATCGAGGGCCGAGCTCCATCGCGGCAACCTTGGTGAACATCGCGACCCCGGCCTTTGCAGAACAGTACGCGGCGAAACCCTCGGCCGGCTGGATCGCATTCAGAGATGCGATATTGATGATCGAGCCACCGTCGTTCATCCTGCGCGCCTCGTGTTTGACCGACAAAAACACGCCCGTCAGACACAAGTCGAGGATCCGCCGCCACTCCTCCAGCGGAAGCTCCGTAATCGGCGCAACGAATCCGGCGCCGGCCGCGTTGACCGCGATGTCCAGTCCGCCGTAAGCATTAACTGCCGCGGCAACGGCGTCTTCCATCGAACTCTCGTCGGTGACATCTGCGACGTACGACGTGCCGCCAAGCTCGGCCGCGTGCGCGTCCAGCGCTTCGCGATTGATATCGACGAGTGTCACCGACGCGCCCTCGGACCGATATCGGCGGGCGATCTCCAAACCGATTCCTGACGCGCCTCCGGTGATTAGCGCACTACGCCCTTCAAGACGACCGTTCGGGTTGGTACTCATCTAACCTCCGCAGATTCGAGCCTGTCAGTCACAGACTAGATCTGGGCAGAGAATTCCGTGCACTAAGTCGTTCGAAGGGGCCGACACCCCAGGCCAGTCAGGCCGGCACAAACGGACCCGATTGGCTCGCTCCTGGCCACTTGACGGTGTTCGCGGATCTCCTCGTATCAGAATTTCGAGAAACCATCACTGACCTCTAGACAAGCGTCACGGTGATCGCTTATAATCGAACGTACGTGCTAGTGAATGAAGTGACTGATAGATGGAGTGAGGTGAGTAGTCGTGAGCGTGGCCTACCTCCCCGCACCCGACCGCCTCGCCACCGTCCAGCACGCGTTCACTGAGGCCGCGCGGGAGTTGATCGATACCGCCGACCGGGCCAGCTTGTCCGGGCTCGGGCCGGCCGGGTTGATGCAGTTCGCCACTGACCTTGAACAGGCCCGTAACGCGTTGGCCGCGGTGGACCACGCGGTCATCGGCGCGCTAGAAGACACTCGCGCCGCGCAGGTAGCGTCGAAACGGACCATCGCGATCCTGCTCGCCGACGCGCTGCACCTGACGCCTACCGACGCGCGGCACCGGGTCGAGGCCGCCGCCAGCCTCGGCGCGCGGGTCACGTTCACCGGCCAGCCGCAGCCACCACTGTGGGAATACCTCGCGGCGCGGCAACGCGCCGGGCGCCTCACCCCGGCCCAAGCCCGCGTGATCACTACCTGCCTCAACCACCTGGCCCACCGGCCCGACGTCTCCGACGCGGACCGCGGCGAGGCCGAAACCATCCTGACCAGTCACGCCACCACCCTCGGTCCGAAAGATCTCGCGCGGCTCGCGGCCGAGATCATCGACCGGTTGGACCCCGACGGTGACGAACCCCGCGACGAGCAACGCGCCCGGCAACGCGCCGTGCATTTTCACGACAGTGGCGCCGTGAGCGGTCAGGTCACCGCCGAACTGCTCGCGAAACTACGCGCCGTCCTCGACCCGCTCGCCGCGCCCCGACCCGCCGACGCGTCCGGGCGGGACGCGCGTACCGGCGGGCAACGGATGCACGACGCGTTACTCGCGGCGGTGAACCGGCTCCTCGACACCACCAGCACCGGCAACGGCGGCAACGGCGGAAGCAACGGCAGCAGCGGTGGTGGCAACGGCGGTGACGGCAGCGGCGGTGGCAACGGCAGCCGCAACGGTGGTGGTGCGCCGAGTGGCCGCGGCGGGATCCGCGGCACCGTCATCACCACCATCCGCCTCGACGACCTCAAGACCGGCTGCGGCTACGCCACCAGCACCCACGGCGTGCCGATACCGGTGCGGGACCTACTCGCCGAAGCCGCGCACCTGCGGTTCCTGCCCGCCGTCCTGGACAGCAACGGCGTCATCCTGCACCTCGGCCACGCCGTCCGGCTCGCCTCCGACCGGCAGTACGCCGCCCTCGTCGCTCGGGACGGTGGATGTTCGTTCCCCGGCTGCGACGTACCACCAGAATGGTGCCAAATCCATCACGTCACCCCATGGCGAGACGGCGGCCCGACCGACCTCGATAACCTGGCCCTCGCGTGTGGGTATCACCACCGCGAATACGAGGACCGCGGCTGGGAATCAGTCATGATCGGCGGCCTCCCGCACTGGCGCCCACCCCGTGGATCGACCCCGACCGCGTCCCCGTGCTGCATCACCGCATCACCCTCAGCAACAGACGCGAATGACGCGGGCGCCGACCAATCTACGGATACACCCACGCCACGCGGCGCAACTGTCTCTCTTCAAGTAGCCGTGGTAGTCGCTGGTAGTTCGCGAAGAAGCTCGGTGACAGCCGCCCGGGCACCGCGATTAGCGCCGATCGTGCTGGCCGAGGGACCATAGCCGACTAGGTGCAGTCGGTGTTCGCCGGCCACCCGCGTGGCGAGCCGACCGTCCATCACGATGCCGCCACCTTCTCCGCGCAGATGTAGCGGCGCCAGCTGATCGAGCGCGCTACGAAAACCGGTACACCAGAGGATTACGTCGACTCGCTGAACCGATCCGTCTGCCCAGCGCACGCCATCGTCGGTAATCTCCGAGAACATCGGCAACCGGTCCAGCGCACCGCGGGTCTGGGCGGCGCATAGCGCCGGAGTCCAGGCAAGGCCCGTCACGGACACGACGGATGTCGGCGGGAGCCCGCGTCGTACTCGGTCATCGACTCGGGCGACCGCTTGCCGGCCCCGTTCGGGCGAGAACGGCTCATCGGTGAAGATCACTTCGCGCCGGGTCACCCACGTTGTCGTAGTCACCTGGGAAATCTCGTCGAGCAGCTGTACGGCGGAGATTCCGCCCCCGACGACCAACACGTGCTGGCCGGCGAGTTCGCACGCCGACCGATAGTCCTTCGTGTGGAGTTGCCGGCCGCGAAACTTCTCGATGCCCGGGTAGTGCGGGATGAACGGCCGCTCCCAGGTACCGGTCGCGTTGATAACGCCCCGCGCTAGGAATGTCGGACCGTCAGTAGCGATCTGGAAACGACGTTCTCCGCCCTCGCCGGCGTACGACACCCGCCGCACCGTCACGGGTCGCTTCACCGGCAGGGCGAATCGTCGCTCGTATTCGCTGAAGTACGCCGTCATCGCCTCGGATGCCTTAACTTCGCGCGAATCCACCGGGACCACTTCCGCCATCGACATTCCGGGCAAGTCGTGGACTCCGTTGACCGTGGACAGGGTCAACGACGGCCAGCGCTCCCGCCACGCGCCGCCCGGACCGGTGCCGTGGTCGAGGACGACGAAGTCGGTCCATGGCCTCATCCCACGCTTGGCGAGGAAGTACGCCGCCGAAAGACCCGACTGGCCAGCGCCGATCACCGCGACGGCGACCTCCTGCTCAGGCATTGCTAAGCAGGGTCCGCCCCAACACGCACCATCAGCTTGCCGACGTTCGAGCCCGCGAGCTGCCCGATCAGCGCGGCCGGCGCGCTATCGAGCCCGTCGATAATCTCCTCGAGTACGACGAGCTCACCCGACGTGACCCACTCATGCAGCTTGTCGAGCGCATCGGCCTTTTGGTCCTCATAGTCGTGGACCAAAAAACCCTCCATCCTGATTCGCTTGGTCACCAGATGGCCGGGTACGCCGCGTGGGCCGCCGGCCGGTGAGGTGGTGTCGTACTGCGATACGACGCCGCAGCACGCGATTCGTGCATGGAGGTTCGCCCGCGACAAGACGGCCTCGAGTACCGGGCCACCGACATTGTCGAAGTACACATCAATCCCGTCCGGACATGCGGCTTTCAGATCAGCCCGGAATGTTTCGCTGCGATGGTTCACGGTCGCGTCGAACCCGAGTCGCTCGCGCAATAAGTCGTTCTTGTCGTCGGAGCCGGTGATCCCGATGACCCGCGCACCGACGTGCTTCGCGATTTGTCCAACAATGTTTCCGGTCGCACCTGCCGCCGCCGACACGACGACGGTCTCTCCAGCGACCGGCTTCCCGATGTCGAGCAGTCCGAAGTACGCCGTAAGACCGTTGATACCGAGCGGGCCTGCATAGTGGGACAGCGCCGCGCGTATGTCCAGCACCTGCACCTCAGAGGTCGCGCGCGTGAAGTATTGCTGCCAGCCGCCGTCCCCGCCGACGATCGTCCCTGTCGGTAGGTCGCCGGCCACGACTTCGGCAACCGTGAACCCTGACATCACTTGGCCGGCATCGAGCTGCGAGCGGTAGGTTGCGGCTTGCATCCACGCCCGGGCGGCCGGATCGATCGAGAGGTAGATGGTGCGGCAGAGCACCTCTCCCGGCCCCGGCGCGACTACGTCGACGGTCGCCTGCGAAAAGCAGTCCTCGGTCAGCGTGCCGGTCGGCATCTGCGAAAGCAAGATTTGACGGTTCGTTGTCGGCGTACTGGCTGCGGTCAACGGGACTCCTCAGGTAGGACCTCCATCCTTGCACCCCACGATTCGTCACATAGTCCCTGCCCATCCGTCACAAAATCCCGCACCATCCGTCACGAATTCACGGATGGTGCGGGACAAAGTCGCGGATCGTCGAAACGTCCGATGGTCCGGGATCGAGCGCTAGGAGCGGTTACCTTCGGTGAGCGCGATCGAGCCACCTACGTCAAATGCGCCGTCGCCCTCAGGTGCCGGCACCTCGACAATCGGGTCGTCACGATCATCGAACTCAAGCCGCAACGCACGAGTCGTGATCGCATGCGCGATGTAGAGAGTCGTGATGTAGGTGAGCTCCAGGATCTCCTCATCGCTCAGATGAGACTTGAGCGCGGCAAACAAGCTATCCGCCACGCGGCCGCCCTGGATCGCTAACGCGTCGGCGTACGCGAGTACGGCGCGCTCGACCGGGCTGAAGCAGTCAGCGATGCCCCAGCTAGGGATCGCGTCGATCTGCTCCTGCGAGATACCGGCCTTGCGGCATGACTTCACGTGTTGCGAGAAGACAAACTGACTGCCGACGACCCATCCCGCACGAGTTTGGGCGAGTTCGCGAAGCACCGGGCTCAGCAGTCGGTCGGGACTTCCGTACAGCGCGAAGCCGCGTGCCGCGTGCTTGAGTACGTCGGGCACAAGTGCGTAGACAGTCCACCAGTCCCCCGGCGTACCGGTCGCGGTCCCAGGCTCGGCAACCGGGTCCCGATCGGGGCCGAACAGCTTGTCGTACATGGAGATGACGGTCTCGTTTGTTGCTTCGGCCCGTGGCACTTGGCGCAACCGTGGCATGTGTGCTCCTGTCCTACGTCGTCGGGGTTACGCCGTCACAGTCTCAGAGATGGTCGCCTCACCGGCAGGCGCGTGACGGACATCGGCAGCAGTGAGTTCCCTTGTGTAGCAGGCGAACTCGAGAACGATGCCATCGGGATCCATGAAGTACAGCGACCGCACGAATACACCAGGGTGCATCTCGCGTGCCACCGTCGACGGGCTGTCGTCGTGATTGAGGATGACACCGGTCTTGATGCCCTTCGCCTTGAGCTTCTCCTGGTACTCGTCGAACTTGTCCAGTGAAATGTTGAACGCGACGTGGTTCATCGATCCGATCGCGCTGGTGATGTCGTCGATGCCAGGCAGACCGACAGGCGCCGATACGCCGGGTACCGCAGCAGTCGCCTTAGAGAACCAGAAGAACGCAAGGTGGTTGCCGCCGCCGATGTCGAAGAAGAAATGCTGCCCCGCCCCACCCGGGAGCTCCACCGTCTTGATCAGCGGGAATCCCAGTTTGTCGGAGTAGAACTCGACAGTGCGCTGCATGTTAGAGCACACCAGAGCGAGATGGTTGATGCCATTGACCGCGAAGTCCTTTTCCTCGGTACTCATCTGTTGTTCCCTCCAGGACGAATTTATGACTTGACAGTCATATCAGGTTTGGTACCTCTACTATGACAGCAACACCGTGACGAGGCAAGGTCTAGCGAATGCGCGATTCCACGGCGCAGCAAAGGAGCACCAGTACATGCCCAGAGGGCGTCCGGCACGTAAGAACACCCCGACCCCACCGGTCACCGAACGCGGTGCGAAGACACGCGCGCGGTTGGTGTCGGCCGCGCGCGAGGTGTTCGAAACAGAGGGGTTCATCAATGCGCGGATCGCCTCGATCGCCCGCGCGGCAAAGGTGGCCTACGGGACGTTCTACTCGCACTTTCCTTCTAAGGAAGCGATCTTTATGGAGGTCGCTTCCGAGCTATTCGAGGAGATGTTTCGCGAAGACCCGGCCGCCGAGCATCAGGACCCGGCGAAGAGCCCACGCGAGCGGCTGGAGCGCTCCAACCGGATCTACTACGAAAACTACAAACGTAACGCAGCGCTGATGGCGATCATCGAGCAAGTGGAGCAGATCGATCCGGATTTCCGAGAACTGCGCAACGGCCATCGCCGGATCAACGCCGCGCGAAGCTCCGCTGCAATCGAGCACTGGCAGGAGCAAGGCTTGGTTAGCACCAAAATCGATCCCTGGATCGCGGCGTTCGCGATCGCCTCGATGGTCGATCGAACTCTCACCCTGCAGTTCGTGGTCGGCGAGGACATCGACGACAACGAGGTTCTGCACACCCTCAACGAGCTGACGATCGGCGCACTCGGGATCGCGTGACCGGCGAGCTGTCAGGAATCCCCGAGCGTGTAATCGCCGAAGATGTCGTCGACCACATCAGGATTGTCATTGAGGTGCGCAAGCAACACATCTCGACCCTGCAGCACATGTTCGGTCATGAGTGCCGCCGCCCGCGGTCCATCACGCCCACTGATCGCATCCCGGATCAGTTGATGAAACAGGTGTGAGCGCGCCCGCTGCCCTCCTTGGAACTGGCGAAATGCCTGAAATACCAGCGGAACATCGACAGTGCGGGCCAGCAGCTGCGCCAGACGGTCATTTCGCGCGGCGTCCATGATCGCGCCGTGGATCTGGCTATTGGCCTCGTTCAGCACGCGAAGACCTGCGAGATCGGCGCCTCGCAAGGACTTCAATGCCTTGCCGAACCGCGAGATCCCTTCGTCCATACGGCTCAGATGCTCATCTTCAAACCGTTCGGCGGCGAGCTCAGCGGCGTACGCCTCGAGCCGCGCGCGCAGCCCATACAGGTCTGAAATCTCTTCGATCGACACCGACCGCACAACCGAGCCGCGGTTCGGAATGCTGACAACGAGTCCTTCGGCTTCGAGTCTGCGCAGCGATTCACGGACGGGCGTGCGGGACAGCTCGAACTCCTCGGCGATCCGCTGCTCTATCAGCCGCTGACCTGGCTTGTAGCGTCCCTCAACAATCGCCCGGCGGATCTGGGCGTACGCCGACTGCGTATTGCCTCGGTTGGTAGCCACTCCCTAGCGTGCCGCCAGCTTCGCGTTGAGCGGTCCGGGATCCACATACTCTTCGATCCGGTGGATCTGGCGGCCGTCACAGTAGACACGCAACATTGCCGGCATCCGCAGGCCTTCGGCGATCCCGCCCAGCTCGACTACGTGTTGCTGGACAAACCCGTCCTCGAGCACTACACGGCGGATGTCGACGTACCGCAGTGGGCCCGCCTTCCTGTTCAGCCATGACAGCGTGCGCTTGCTCTCTTCGCGGTTTTGATTGACTTCGTCGTAGTTGTGCCAAACGGATACGTCCGGACTGTAGAGCTCGTCTAGGACCGCGAGGTCGCCGGTCTTGATCGCCTCGAAGAACTTATCCGCGAGCGCGGCGATCGCGGTCACTTCGACGCCTCCGACGCGAAGTTGAGCAACGCCCCCGGCCGCGGCCAGTCCATCTTGAGCAACTTTCCGGTGCTCGATGCCGTGATGTATGCAGTCTTCATGTCCTTGCCGCCCCAGCAGATGTTGGTGATGCCTGGATCTCCGTCAGTGTCAATATCGACAAACTCTACGAGATCACCGTCTGGGCCGATGACCGAAATGCCCGGACGCACCATCGAGGCGACGCAAACGTTACCGCTAGCCTCGACCCCTAGCGAGTCGAAGTTGATGAATTCGCTTGGGCTGTAAAGGAAGTTGCCGCCGCCTGAACCGCCGAGCGACTTGCCGCCGGTGATCTGTCCAGGCCCGGTGACGTCCCACCACCAGACGCGGGCAGTCATTGTCTCGCTGACATAGAGACGCGCGCCGTCAGGCGACAGGCCGATCCCGTTGGGCCCTTCCATGCCCGCGGCAATCATTCGGATCGACGCACCGTCGGGCGTCGCGTAGTAGAGCCGGCCGCGATCCCCAGTGACACCGTCACTCTTGCCATAGTCGGTGAAATAGAAGCCGCCTGCCGCGTCGAACACGATGTCGTTGGGCCCGCGCAGCGGTACGTCGCCCGCAGTCTTGTAGATCGTCTCGACCTCGCCGGTGCCCAGGTCGACCGCCTGGATGCTGCCACCCTCGTAGTCTTCCGGAATACCTCCGGCGAAGATATAGCCGCCGACCTCGAAACGCTGGAGGCCACCGCAGTTGGCGATATAGATCCGGCCGTCCGGCCCGAGCGCGGCACCGTTAGGCCCGCCGCCGACCTCGGCCACGACACTGACCCCGCCATCGGGCGTGATTCGGGTGAGCGTGCCGCGGTGGATCTCCACCACAAGCACGTCTCCGCCTGGCAGCACGACCGGGCCTTCCGGAAACATCAGCCCGGTGGCAAGCACGCTAAAGGTCATCATCAACTCTCCTTGTCGTTGGCGAACCGCTCGCGGAGCACGTTCTTGCGGATTTTGCCGCTGACCGTCTTGGGCAGCTCATCGAGAAACATCACGTCGCGCGGCTGCTTGAAGCCCGCGAGCTGCGCCTTGCACTGCGCCACGATCTCGTCGACAGACACGCGCGCACCTTCGCGGCGTACGACGACGGCCGTGACGCGCTCTCCCCACGTCTCGTCTGGGATTCCGATCACGGCGGCCTCCGAGACCGCCGGATGCTCGTAGATCGCGTTCTCGACCTCGGTCGAGTAGACGTTTTCACCGCCGGTAATGATCATGTCCTTGGCGCGGTCGACGATGTAGAAGAAGCCTTCTTCGTCCATTCGCGCGAGATCGCCGGTGTGGAACCATCCGCCGGCGAAGGCTTCTTCGGTCGCCTCGGGGTTGCCGATGTAACCGACCGTCACCTGATCGCCCTGTACGACGATCTCGCCGATTTCGCCGTACGCGCAGTCGGTTCCGTCCGGGCGGACCACTCGGATGTCGACCAGCGCCATCGGCTTGCCGACTGCATCGAGCAAGTGTTCCTCGCCGTTAGCCGCCCGAATGTGCGCGGCCTTGTCGAGGGTAAGCATGTTGCCGCTGAGCTCGGTCATCCCCATGCCGGCGTACACGATCGGACCAAACCGATCGATCGTGCGGCGCAGGACGTCGGCCGGAATCTTCGAAGCGCCGTACCCCATCCATTCCAGACTGGTCAGGTCGTAGTCATTGATCTTTGGGTGCGCCAGCAACATCGACATCATGGTGGGGGCGAAACCACCACTAGTGACCCGATGCTCCTGCACGATCTGCATCCACGACTCTGGATCCCAGCCGGCCATCATCAGGACCGATCCGCCGTAGAACTGATGCATCGGGGTGAGATATCCAGACACATGACACAGCGGCATTGCGTTGAGAAAACTGGTTTGCTCAGTGGGATCGTATTCAAGCACCGACTGCAGCAGCGCGGTGTTGAGGTTGCGGTGCGTGAGCTGCGCACCCTTAGGGTGCCCTGTGGTGCCGCTCGTGTATAGCAGCCAGGCGACGTCGTCATCGCTGACCTGGACCGGATCGAGCACCGGAGATGCGGCGCCGACAAGGTCCTCGTAGGTGCGCATGCCGGTTGCTCCCGAACCGATGACGATGATGTGCTCAATACTCGTCAACTCGGATCGATAGTCCGCGATCGCCTCCAAATAGGCCTGTTCGACCAACAGCACGCGTGCTCCGGAATCATTGAGAATCCAGACCCATTCCTTGGGATGCAGGCGGTAATTGAGCATCGTGAGCGCCATACCTGCCGAAGGAACGCCGTAGTAGGCCTCGACGTACTCGAGATTGTTTTCCGACAGAATCGCGATCCGGTCGCCGGGAGCGGCCAGGCCACTGAGCGCATTGGCAAGACGGTTGGACCGCTCGTAAAGCTCCTTGAACGTCCGAGAGCCAGATCCGTCGGCCATCAGTAACGCGTTATTTTGCGGTGTGCGTGTTGCGTTGCGGCGCAATACATCACTAAACAGCATGCCGAGACTCCCCTTGACCGAACCGGCGACCGATATCGCACTTTGTGTGCAATCTATCGGTCGCCGAGTGGCGAAATCAAGGTTATGCCGAATCTAGGTCAACTTATTTTTCGCGACATACGTCGATTGTATGTAATTAGCCGGTCTTCGCGGACTGCGTCAGATCCGAGCGCCGACCCGGAATTCGACGCACGAGCGGCCGCAGCACCGCGCGCACCAGCCCAGCGATGCCAAACGGCATTACGAACATGAACAGCACCAACGCAAACCCGTAGACAAAGCCAGCCGCCGAGTCGCCGATGCTGGCGGTCCAAGTCGGCACGTACTGGATGAAGAACGCACCGAAGATTGCGCCGCTCACGGTTCCGAGGCCGCCGACCACGACGATCGAGATGAACGCAATTGCGAGCGCGATACCAAAAGAGTCCGGCCCGACGAACTGCACGACATAGGTGTAGAGCACACCCGCAAGACCGGCGTAAGCCGCGCTGAGGGCAAAGATCGCGGTCTTCGTCCGCGAACTGCGCACGCCAAGCGTCTGCGATACGAGCTCATTATCGCGGATCGCGATCAATGAGCGGCCCACCCGACCCGTCGATATCCGGCGCGTGACGATCCAGGCGATGACCACCGCAACAAGGCAGATCAGGTAGACCCACTGATCGGTGGCCAATCCGGTCCAGACCGGCGGGTCCTTCAGGAAGATGTTGATTCCTTCTTGGCCCTTGGTAATGCCATCCAGCCGCTTAATTAACGCCGGCGTGATGATCGCAAGCGCCAACGTGACAAGAGCCAGCTGAAGGCCGCGTAACCGCAGCGCGGGCAGGCCGAATAGATAACCAAGTATGAAGCAGACGACCAGGGCAACCGGAAGCACGAGCAAATATTGCCAGCCATCTTTGATGAGGACAGCCGCTATGTATGCGCCAGTAGCGAAAAATGCGCTGTGCCCCAGGGATATCTGACCGTTAAACCCGGTCAGCAGGTTGAGTCCCATTCCGACGATCGCATAGATCATCACCATGCTGAGGTCGAAATTGACGTACGTCGGTGAGTTCAGTGGTATCGCTACCGCGACGACTATGACGAGAGCAAACACTGACCATCGCAGCCAGGTCGGTGCGTCGAGGGGCGCCTGTACGACGCGCAACGACTTGAAACGGCCCCTTAGCCCTCCCCGCGGAGCGGCACTTTCGACTCCCGGGCCACTCGTGTCATCTTGCTTGAGATCCGTATCGAGACTCATACCCGCGTCACCGTCTTCGCGCCGAACAAGCCTTCAGGCTTCAACAGAAGCACCGCCATGATGATGACCAACGCGACAGCCTGCTTGAACTCGTTACCAATGAATGGAATATAGGTGCCGGCAAGGTTCTCCGAGACACCGACGACCAGCCCACCGACCAATGCGCCGACTGGGCTATCAAAACCGCCGAGCGTAGCCGCAGCGAAGGCATATAGCAGCAGCGAGGCCATCATGTTGGGCTGCAGAAACAGCTGCGGAGCAACGAGTGCGCCGACCAGCGCACCGACAGCTGCCGCCAGACCCCACCCAAATAGGAGCATCCGGCCCACCGGCACCCCAGAAAGCCTTGCCGATTCGGGATTGCTCGCCGCCGCACGCATCGTGAGGCCAAGCTTGGTCCTCTGAAACAAGAAGAACAGCAGGCCAGCACCGACGGCCACGGTCAGGATGATGCCGAGGCCCTGTCGCGAGATCGACGCACCGGCGATCGATAGACCACCCGAGCCGTAGACGGGCGGTACCTCCTTGGTCAGGTAGCCCCAGATCCACGCTGCGCCGCTGTTGAGCATCAGCATCAGCCCGAGGGTCACGATGATGAGCGGGAGGTGGCCGGATTTCTCGGTGCCGAACGGCCGAATGAGCAAACGCTCGGCGAGTGCACCGCCGATGAAGGCGATGATCATCGCGATCACGATCGCGAGCCACAACGGCACGCCCCACGCATACGCCTGCCACGCGATAAACGCGGCGAACATAGCCATCTCGCCCTGTGCGAAGTTGACGATGCCAGAGGCGCGATAGACCAGCACAATGCTCAGCGCCATCGCGCCATACAACGCTCCGGTGGCGATGCCATCCATCAGTTGTTGCAGAAACAACTGCATGGCAGGCTCCTTCCTATAAATTCGGCCCGAAGCCGATAAGAACGCGAGTTGTTAGTAGCCGAGGTACGCACGACGTACGCCGTCGTCTTTCTCCAACTCCGCTGCGGTGCCGCGAACGACGACCTTGCCGGATTCGATGACGACCGCGTTATCCCCGATCGCCAGGGCCAAATGAGCGTTTTGTTCGACGACCAGGATTGTCGTATCAGTCTCGTTGTTGATCTGCGACAGTGAGCTAAACAGATCCGCCGTCGTATTGGGCGCGAGCCCGAGCGATGGCTCGTCCAGCAACAGCAAACGCGGTGACGACATAAGTGCGCGCGCGATCGCCAGCATCTGCTGTTCCCCGCCGCTGAGGCTGCCCGCCTGTTGTTTACGTCGCTCGGACAGGCGAGGAAAAGTCTCGAACCAACGATCCATCGCGGACGTCATGCTCTTGTCTTTGAGCAGGTATCCACCGACCTTGAGATTGTCCTCGACACTCATATCGGTGAAGGTGCCGCGACCCTGCGGGACGTGTGCCACGCCTCTGGAGGCGACCTGCTCGCTTGCCTTACCTATCAGTGATTCTCCTGCAAGCATCACGGTGCCCTTGGCCGGGATCATGCCTGACAATGCCCGCAGCAGCGTCGTCTTTCCCGCTCCGTTAGCGCCGAGCACGACCGAGACGTCGCCCTCGTGGATATCCAAGTCGATGCCGTGGAGTATTCGCACCGGACCGTAGCCCGCCGTGAGCCCGGCTACCTCGAGGAGACTCATGCCGCACCTCCGAGATACGCCTGGATGACTGTCGCGTTGTTCTTGACCTCGTCCGGCGTACCTTCCGCGATCAGCCGGCCGAAGTTGAGCACGACCACCGAGTCGGACACCGCCATCACCATGGCCATGTGGTGTTCTACGAGAAGAACCGCAAAGCCGCGATCCTTGGACAACTGCCGCACAGTCGTTGCAAGCTCCATGACCTCTTCGTGGATGAGACCGTTGGCCGGCTCATCCAGCATCAGCAGCCGCGGCTCCGCCATCAGGGCACGAGCTAGCTCAACCCGTTTGAGAGTGCCGTAGGGCAGTCCGGCCGCAAGCTGGTCCGCCACATCGGACAGACCGAGGTCGGCCAGCAACTCTCGGGCCCGGCCAATCTCGCGGCGCTCCTCCTTGCGGGTGCTGGGCAGGCCGAGCGCGGATGCCCACAGTCCCGCTTTGGTGCGGTGATATGCGCCGGCGAGCACGTTCTCGATCACCGTCATTGAGCCGAACAATCCAAGGTTCTGGAAAGTTCGGGCGACGCCGTACTCGGAAATCTGGTCGGTCCGCACAGAGAGCAGATCGACTCCATCGAGGGTGATCTGCCCCGAGTCGGGTTGGTACAGCCGGCTGATGCAGTTGAACGTCGTGGTCTTGCCCGCACCGTTGGGACCGATCAGTCCGCAGACCTCGCCTGGTCGGATGTCGAACGACGGTCCGTCGAGCGCGATCACCCCGCCGAACCGCAGCTTAAGGTCCTCGACCTTAAGCAGCGGTTCGACCGCGGGTGATGGCGTGTTAATCGCGTGGGCCATCGGTGATTACTTATCGCCGTGCTTGATGATTTTGCCCTCGGGCTTCCAATGCGCACCGTCAAATTTCGACATCTGCACCTGGGTCAAAATGTACGGATAACCCTTCTTGGTCTCAATCGCTACGCCCGGCAGGATCAAGTCGGGGGTTACTCCCGAGAGGCTGTACACGGCATCGAGCATGTCCTGACGTTTGCAGCCGTTCGTGTTCTCCAGCACCTTCTGCAAGACCTGTGTCGTCATGTAACCACTGGACGCAATGCCATTCATTGGATCGACCGAGTGCTTAGTGGCAAACGCGATCCACTTCTTCATTCCGGCGTCATCGGTCCACGACGTGTCCGAGACGTCCTTCATCCATTTGAAGGAAACGGCCCCGTTAGTCGCCTCAGCCCCCGCCGGACCGACGAGCGTGGTCGCGTCATTTGACCCTGAAGTCAGGATCGTCAGCGGGTGCCAGCCAAGCTCACCCTTCTTCTTGAGCGACTGAGTCATGAACGTCCCCGTTGCGTAGTCGAGGAACACATCCGCGCCCGAGTTCTGTAGGTTGACGATCTGCGAGTCGATCGAGCCGCCGGACTGTTCGTAACCCTGCGAACCGACGATCTGGACGCTCGTGCCCTTGAACTCCTTCTCGAAGTTCGCCAACATCCCCTTGCCAAAACCGTCATTCTGATAAAGCAGCCCAACCTTGCCGTTGGGTGCGTTGTCCAGCACGTACTGGGCCATCACATGCGCCTCGAACTGATACTGAGGAAGATAGCCCACGATCCACGGCTTCTCCTTGGTGTTGTTCAGGAACTCATCGGTGCCCGTCTGAGAAAATAGTGTCGGAATGCCCTTGCCATTGACGTAGTCCGAAATCGCTAGGTTGGGCGAAGTGCCAAGCACGCTATAGATGGCAAAGACCTTGTCCTGCTCGACAAGCTTGCGCACGTTGCTCACGGTCCGCGCCGGGTCATAGGCATCGTCTTCGGTGAAGTACTTGATCTTGCGGGTCTTGCCATCGCCCATCTTGACCCCGCCATCGGCATTCAGGTCGTCAAAATAGGCCTGCGCGGTCTTGGCGAGCACGCCGTACGCCGCACCGGCGCCGGACATCGGGACGCTGGTGCCCAAATTGATCTCGGAATCGGTGATGCCGGTGTCACATCCGCTGGCCGAAGCTCCCTTGTCATTCCGTCCCCCACACGCCGTCAACGTGAGCGCGATACATGCACCAGCAACGGCAACTGCGGCAATACGTCGTTTCACTGCATCCTCCAATAGTTTTGGCACTGCGAATCGAACCGCTGATCCTCCACTGAACGATTGGTCATCAAGTCCGCGGCGAAGACTATTCGGCACAACGCGACTGCGTCAATGCCTTGTTTGCTGATATGACAGAAGGATGCGGTTTTGAAACATTTGCTAAAGCGCGCAAATGATCACAGATTGATCGAATGTTCAGGCCCGAGACCACCGAGGAGCAAGAAAAATCGCCCCCAGTCGACGTTCCGACCAGGGGCGATGAAGGTTAGTGCTAACGGGCGGTGGTGATGTCTCCGAGTAGTTTTTCGATCGGTTCAGCATCGACGTCAGCGGCCGGACGCGACAGGAACAAAGTCGCGTAGTAGCTGCCTTTCTCCTCGATGTCTGCGGTGTCGAGCCCCCGCGCGCGGACGGCGCGCAACGTCGAGTCTCGCTCCTCGTCTGAGGCGAACTCGCGCTGATGGAAGGTGACGCCTGGAAGCTGTTCGGTGACTAACCCGTGTTCGGCAAGTCTGATCGCGATCTCGTCGTACGAGTACATCCGCAGTACAAATGCGGCAACCCAGGGTGTCGAGTCCTCCGGGAGCGCTTGCAAAATCCGACCGAAGGTGCGATCGGTGATGTACCCGACGCCACCGGTGGTCGTGATGAGCTCAACGCCTTCAATAGTCTCGGCGAACTGACTCGATGGCTCGTTGTTTTCGAGGTCCTCGGCGAGACCCGAATCCAAAAGTCCTGCCTGGCAGGCGTAGCTCACGGCATTGCGCGCCGCGTCGAGACCAATAGTGCGGGGGCCGTTGGGACGTCGATGCTGCGCAAAGAACTCCCTGTCAGCCCTGGCCATCTCCTCCGGAGACAAGTTCGCCACCGACGGATCGGTGTAGTGGCTCGTCAAATCGTTCAATGTCAGATCCGAGCGCATCAGCGCAGCGTTAATTCCGTATGAGCAGCAAAGGTCCAGGACCCCTGCTCCGGCGCTAAACCGGGCCCGATGTCGCTCCAGTAGTCGAGTGAAGATCGGCATCGCTTGCTGCGGTATGTCGTAATTAAGAGGCCCGAGGGCATCGAAGTAGGCACGCGGGTCGGGCATGTCGTAGATGTCGTCAAACCGGGCTTTTCCATCGGTTCGATATTGGTCTGTCATTTTGGCTTCCTGCACCATCACGCTCCAGAGATCGGCATGTTGGCAGCGAGAGTTCGGCCTCGCCGCGCTGCGGCCCGAGCGGCCGCGCGGTCATACCCAACCTAGCGCAACGGCTAAATCACCAATCAGGGCGCAGCGGAAACGACGACTTGCCGGCATCCGCGGTCTTTGTCGCGAGCACCTGGTGCAGCTGAATCTCGTTGCGTTCGAAGGCGAGTCGAGAACCCGCCATATAGAGACCCCAAATACGAGCCCTGTTTTCTCCGGCCTCTGCGACCGCCTCGTCCCAGTTCGCCGCTAGATTAGCGTTCCAGTCGCGCAATGTCATCGCGTAGTGCTCGCGGAGATTCTCTTCGTGGCGCGGCTCAAGACCGACGCGCTCCATCACACTGATGATGTGCCCAGCGCTCGTGAGCTCACCGTCGGGAAAGACATAACGGTTGATGACGCCGTTGCGCTCGACCCGTTTGCGGTCGTTCGGCATAGTGATGCAGTGGTTGAGAAGCCGGCCGCCGGTGCGTAGCCGCGACTTCAGGAACCGGAAGTACGCCGGATACTGCGCGATTCCGATGTGTTCGGTGAGCCCGATCGAGCTCACGGCGTCGAAATCGCTCTCCTGGACGTCGCGATAGTCCATGTAGCGCACCTCGGCGAGGTCACCCAGTCCCTCCTCTTCGATCTTCCGCTGCGCCCATTGGGCCTGCTCGGCAGAGAGCGTGACGCCGAGCGCCTTGACGCCTTGTTTGGCAGCGTGTCGCACCATGCCGCCCCAGCCACAGCCGACGTCAAGCAGCCGGTCGCCCGGCTTCAGGCCGAGCTTGCCGGCGACAAGCGCATACTTCGCGTCTTGCGCGGTTTCCAGGCTTGCGTCCAGGTCTGGATAGCAAGCACACGTATAGGTCATCGAGTCACCGAGGACGAGCTCGTAGAACCTGTTGGAGACGTCGTAGTGATGGTGGATCGCTTCGGCATCGCGGACCTTCGAGTGCTTGATTCCCTTGAGCGTCCGCTGCCATTGAGGCAAAACCTCTTCAGGCGGAAGCTCTGGGCGATGTAGGACACCCAAGCCAAGTCCGCGCGCGACGCGAAGCGCAGTGTCTGGCGACGGCATCCGGAACTTCAGATCGTCCGCGACGATACTCATCAGCTCATAGGGATCGCCCGGATGTACGCCGTCGAGTACGAGGTCGCCGGCGAGGTAAGCACGCACCAGGCCAAGCTCTCCAGGTGCAGTTGCGATGTAGCGCAACCCACGCTCATTTTCCAGCCGTAGCGAGATCGTGGCCTCTTCTTTGCCCGTCGTACTCCCGTCGTACGCCGAAAAGCGCACCGGTAGCTCGGCGCCGACGAGAAGCTCGACGATCTCGCCGATCTTTGCTCGCGGCTGACGTTCGCCGCCGACAAGTTCCAATCGTGTGTTCATTTACGGTTCACGACCTTTTCGTAGAGGTCCGGCAAACGACGTGCCGGATCAAATCGCTCTTTAATGGCGGCGTAGGCGTTTCCGCCGTACGCCGACCAGAAGTCGGCCTTGCTGTAGTAGGCATCGGAATAGAGGGACTTATGCCCTCCGAGACCCGCGACCTTGGATTCAATCTGCTTGTTGGCGTCGCCGTCGGCGCCGTCGGGTGGGATGGGCACCGTCGACCAGAAGCCGACATTGACGTAACGCTCTTCCGCTGCCAGAGGATAAAGTGGCCACCCTTGGCGGCTGGTTTCGGTGTCTCGCAGTTGCAGTGGACAGAGCCAAATCGGCTCGATCGGAATTTCCTTGAGGAACCAGCGCAGGAAGTCGGCCGTCCGGGCGAGCGGGATCTCGACGTCCTGGACAACCCGCTCCTCATCTGGAAGCCCGCGCATCCGGTTGATACGCGCGGCCACGCCATGCTTGTTCTCAAACCGGATAATCTTCCAGTAGACGTCGCTGCGCAGCCAGCGCTTTGGCCATAACCGACGTATATAACGGTTTTGGGCACCGAAGGCACGCGAACACCAGAACCAGTCGGTATCCCACCGCCACAAATAGTCGCGCACCGTCAAGTAATCCCGCGCGCGATTCTGCACAGAGCGGTAATAGACCTGCGATCCGGTGTAATCGCTGGAATAGGGCGCCGTCTTCTTCCACGCTCCCAGAGTCAGGTAGCACTCTTCTGGACTGAAGACCGTCCCGTCTAAGAAATCGACGTCTTCTCCGTCGTGCGTGCGGTCCGTGGTGATCTTGTCGATGGTCGCCACGAGCTGGTCGAGATCGTGGAACCGGACATGTCGGAGGTGGACGAACGGTTGCACCGGCTCCAAGTCGATCACGATGCGAAGGGCGTAGCCCAAAGTGCCATAGGAGTTAGGAAACGAATAGAAGAGATCGGCGTACTCGTTGTCCGGCCGGGCGATCACGATCTGGCCGTCGCCCGTGAGGATCTCCATCTCGCGCACGGACTCGTGTGGCAGCCCGTTGCGGAACGACGACGACTCGATCCCAAGCCCGGTCACGGCGCCGCCGAGCGTGATCGTCTTCAACTGAGGTACGACGTACGGCATCAGCCCGTACGGCAACGTTGCGTCCACGAGGTCTTCATAAGTAGTCATGCCTTGCACGTCGGCGGTACGCGCTTCGACGTCAACAGACAGCACCGAGTTGAGACCGGACACGTCCAGCCCCGGGTTCGATAACTCGGCACGAGGCCGGAACAGATTCGATGTGCGTTTGGCCAGCCGGACCGGCTCCCCCGCGGGAATAGCGTCGTATTGAGCCACTAGTCGCTGGCGCGCTTGATCGTGGCTCAGGTCTAGAGCTTGGCGCATGTTCCACCCCACAACACTGATCTTATGTTCGCCCGCGCGCGTCATGCATCACCGGGCTCTTACGATGGGTTGATCGAATCCCCTGACGACGTGCGCAAGTACCTGTGTCAGCACATCCGCAAGGAGCACCATGAGTCTTTTTCGTCGTATCGGCCGCCTACTGCTGTCCTGGATTTTCATCCACGGTGGAGTCGACACAATTCGCAAACCGGCCGGACGGATCGCCCTAGCCGGCCCCTCGCTACAGCAGCTGCGCGAGGCCGTGCCGTCCCTCACGGTCAGTGACGCGAATCTGGTTCGGGCAAACGCCGTCGTACAGGTCGTCGCCGGCAGCGCGCTCGCGACCGGCAAGTTGCGTCGGCTGTCGTCGCTCGCACTCATTGGCTCGCTCGTGCCGACCACGCTCGCCGGCCATCCGTACTGGCGCATAGAGGACCCTGCCGCACGCAACGGCCAGCGCACCCACTTCAACAAGAACCTCGGTCTCATCGGCGGGCTGCTCATATCGGCGGGCGAACCGTTCGCCAAGCCGCGCTCCAACTGCTCAAACTGCTCAGACTGAACAAGCGATCACTTTGTGATGGCAAGCTCGCCGTGGCATTCGAAACGCTAACGGTTACGCATTCGCCGTGGACTCGCCCTACCCGCTGAGCGATTGTTCAGATATCGTGCGGACAGGTCTCCAAAAGGAAAGGTCCTCATGCCAGAACAGTTCTCGCATCCATCCACCGGGCTCAACTGGGTGGACCAGCTGTCACGTCACGCGTTCATGCAAGCCGACGGGGTCGCCCTACGGTACAAAGGCAACACGACGACCTGGGCCGGGCTTGACGACCGCGTCCGCCGCCTCGCCGCGGGCCTCGCCGACGTCGGAGTCAACAAGGGTGACCGGGTGATCATCCTGATCACCAACCGCCCCGAGTTCGTCGAAGCTGTTATCGCGGTCAACCGACTCGGCGCCGTCGCGGTGCCCATCAACTTCCGGCTCGTGGCATCCGAAGTCGCGTTTCTCGCACACGACAGTGGGTCGGCCGCGATCATCGTCGAACAGGACCTCGCCGCACTCGTAGCATCGGTGCGCGCCGACGCGGGCCGCGAGATCGCGAGCATCGTCGTCGGCGACAATCCAGCGCAGGCCGGGCCTGGGTCGATCAGCTTCGAGAGTCTGATCGCGGACCACGAGCCGCTGCCCGGCAACGGGGCCGCCGCCGATGGCGAACTCGCGCTCATTTGCTACACCTCAGGTACGACGGGTCGCCCCAAGGGCGCGATGCTGACCTACACCAACCTGACGATGCAAACGATCTCCGGAGTGCTCGCCTCGACCACCGTCGACACCACCGGTGTCCGGCTGATCACGCCGCCACTGTTTCACATCGCCGGCGTCGGCGGGCTGCTGCCGAGCATCACGCTCGGCGTCACCACCGCCATCATGCCGACCGGCGCCTTCGACCCCGACGTACTGCTTGACGTCCTGGAGTCCGAACAGATCACCGGCGTGTTTCTCGTGCCGACCCAGTGGCAGATGGTCTGCGAGCGCCCGGGGATCGAGAACCGGAAGCTTGCGCTGAAGACGATCTCATGGGGCGCCTCGCCCGCCACGCCGGCGATCCTGCGGGCCATGGACAAGGCCTTCCCGGGCGTACCCAACATCTGCACCTTCGGCCAGACCGAGATGTCACCGGTCACTACGGTGCTGTCCGGCGAGGATGCGATTCGCAAGCTCGGATCTGTCGGCAAGCCGGTCGCCGGCGTCTCGGCCCGGATCGTCGATGCGGAGATGAACGACGTACCGCGCGGCGAGATCGGCGAGATCGTCTATCGCGGCCCAGGCACGATGATCGGCTACTGGAACAACCCGCAGGCAACCGAGGACGCATTCCGCGGCGGCTGGTTCCACTCAGGTGACCTCGTGCGCGAGGACGAGGAAGGTTTCATCTACGTCGTCGACCGGCTCAAGGACATGATCATCTCGGGTGGTGAAAACATCTACTCCGCCGAGGTTGAGAACGTCATCTCCGATCACCCGAAGGTGCGGGAGGTCGCGCTGGTTGGGGCTCCCCATCCCAGGTGGGTGGAGACCCCGGTCGCATTCGTCGTTGCCAACGACGAGCAAGACCCGCCGACCGCCGAAGAGATCATCGACTTCTGCCAGACTCACCTCGCGTCGTACAAGAAACCGACAAGAGTGCACATCGTCGAAGTTCTGCCGCGCAATGCTTCGGGCAAGATCTTAAAGGGACCGCTTCGCGATCAGGCCAAGCAAGAAAGCTCCGTCTGATGCGCGCCTGGCAAGTCGGCGCTCAGGGAGAGCCAGGCGCAGTCATGACGCTCACCGACCTCCCGGAGGTAACGCCCGGCGACGGCCAGCTCGCGGTCCGAGTACGCGCGTGTTCGCTTGGGTTTCCCGACGTACTCATGTGCCGAGGCGAATACCAGGTCAAGCCGGACCTGCCATTCGTACCCGGCACCGAAATCTGTGCCGATGTCATCGCCACTGGGCCGGGCGTGGTCAAGTTCGCCGTCGGCGACCGGATCCTGGGGTCGCCGCTCGGGGCGGTCGGCGGACTCGCCGAGCTCGCGATCGTCAACGAATACCAAGCGCGCACGGCACCCGAGGGCCTCGACGACGCCGAGGCCGCGTCATTGCTATCGGCGTTCCAGACCGGCTGGATCGGACTGCACCGGCGATGCGCGCTGCGGTCCGGCGAGTATCTGCTCGTCCACGCGGCCGCCGGTGGTGTCGGCAATGCGGCCGTACAGCTAGGAATCGCGGCCGGCGCGACGGTCATTGGCGTCACCCGTGGACAGAAGAAGGCCGCGCTCGTGCGCGGTCTCGGCGCGCACCTGGTCATCGACCGCACCAAGGACTCGGTCATCGACGAGGTCAAGAGGTTCACCGGCGGGCACGGCGCCGACGTCGTCTACGACCCCGTCGGCGGCGATTCGTACGCCGAATCCACCAAGTGCATCGCGTTCGAAGGCCGGATCCTGCTGGTCGGCTTCGCCGGAGGCGAGATCCAGTCGCAACGCCTCAACCACCCGCTGATCAAGAACTACTCGATCCTCGGCTTACACGCGGGGCTCTACACCGACCGCAACCGCGCGGTGACGGCCACGGCGTACGCCGACCTGGTCCGGCTCGTCGGCGAAGGCAAGATCCGGCCGCTTGTCGGCCGCCGGGTCGACTTCTCTGATGCGGCCGAAGCCACTCAAGAGCTTGCCGACGGTAAGACCACCGGGCGCAGCGTCGTCATGTTCAGCTAGCGATTTCACCTACAGGAAAGGCACCAAATGCAGATCAAAGACACCGTCGCCGTCGTCACTGGCGGCGCCTCGGGCCTCGGCCTGGCCACCGTCAAGCGACTGGTCGAAGGCGGCGGCAAGGCCGTCATCATCGACCTACCCACGTCGAAGGGCGCCGAGATCGCAGGCGAGCTCGGGGACGCCGTACAGTTCTCCGCCGCCGACGTCACCGACGCCGATCAAGTAGCCGCCGCGCTGGACGTCGCCGACGGCATGGGCGAGATCCGGGTGACGATCAACTGCGCGGGAATCGGCAACGCGGTCCGCACGGTCGGCAAGAAGGGACCCTTTCCGCTCGACGCGTTCAAGAAGGTCGTCGAGATCAACCTGATCGGCACGTTCAACGTGATCCGGCTCGCGGCCGAGCGCATGCTCAAACACGATCCAATCGGCGAAGAGCGCGGCGTCATCGTCAACACCGCCTCCGCCGCGGCGTTCGACGGCCAGATCGGGCAGGCGGCGTACTCAGCGTCGAAGGGCGGCATCGTCGGCATGACGCTGCCGGTTGCCCGTGACCTGTCTTCGATGCAGATCCGGGTCTGCACGATTGCGCCGGGACTGTTCCGTACGCCGCTCATGCTCGGTGCGCCAGACGACGTACTCGAAGCACTCGGCAAGCAGGTGCCGCACCCCAGCCGGCTGGGCAACCCTGAGGAGTACGCCGCGCTTGCCGCGCACATCGTGGAAAACCCGATGCTCAACGGCGAGACGATCCGCCTCGACGGCGCAATCCGGATGGCGCCGCGCTAAATCCGGCCGGCCCCGCCGTACATCGCCGTACTAAGTAAGCGGAATGGACGGCGGGGCGCCGACCTCCCAAATGTTGATCGTGGCTTCCCACAGCGCGATCCTGCCGGCGCGCACGGTCCAGAACTCCGTTCCTATGCACTGCATTTCCTTGCCCGTCTGCGTGTCGGTCCACGTGCCGTCCCAGTAGTTGCCGACGATATTTCCGTCGAGTGCGCGCAGTGTCTTACGGAGCTTGTAGTCCTTCTGACGAGCGAACCGGGTGCGCAGGAATCGCTCAGCGTCGGCCTTACCGCTGATCTCAGGCAGATCACCAAATCGAATGACGACGTCGTCGGTGAACCCGTCGAGGATTCCTTCCACGTCAAATGGGTAAGCGAACGCTTTTTCAGCCGACGCCACCATTTCGAGTGCGGCGTGACGAGACAATGTTTCTGGCTGTTGTTGGGTCATGCCCACTCCGATGGTCGCTCCAGGCCCCGGGTTAGTGCGGGACGGAAAGTGACCTCGACCATACCGCTCGCTGATAATCCTAACGACCGCCGGCGGTGGCGCTGTAACCAATCGCATGTGGACAGCCAGGCCCGCGGGCTCGAAAATCGGTTAGCGTTTAAGGTCCTTGTTTCCGATTTTGGGAATCGCCGTTCATGCGTCATCGCAGTCGTAACACCGCTCTCGCCGGCACGCTGGTCGCTCTTGTGACCGCGGTCCTCCCGGCGAGCACGGCGAGCGCCGACCCTTCGGATCCGGCGTCTCCCACGCCTACCGAAACGTCCAACCCATCGGTCAGCACGTCGACCAAGTCCGGCTCGTCATCCGGTGCTAGCTCGAGCAATACTGCCTCAAGCAATACGACGAAGACGCCCAACCTCGACGAAATCCAGGACGTCAACACCAAGATCGACGTCTTGGTCGCGCAGATGCTCGCCGCCGCCGACGCTCACGTACAGACTCAAGGACAGCTCGCGAACGCGCAGGCCGCGGCCACGGCTGCCCAGGCGGCGTACAACGACTCGGTCGCGGCCCTTAGCAAGGCGCTGCTGGACGCGCAAAACATGGCACACGACCTTTACGTCCAGGGCCCGCTATCGATGTCGAAGTTTGCGCTGCTCAACGCGTCCGGCCCGCAAGACCTGATCGACCAGCTCGTCACTCTCGATCATCTGAGCATTCATCAGGCCGCGACGCTGAACAGTCTCACCGCGGCGCAGACCGCTAAGGCCAGCGCCAAGCAGGCCGCCGACGAGGCCACGCAGCAGACCGCGACCGCCGAAGCCGCTGCGGCCACGGCGGAACAGGAAGCGCAGAGCCAGCTCGCGGCACAACAAGCCAAGCTCGCTGAACTGCAGGCAGAGGCGGGGATTACACCTACTGACCCCGGTGTCACCGGTGCTGCGGGCGCACCCGGCTCGGTGACCGGCAACTGGGCACTGCCGGCCAACGGCACGCTGACGAGCCTTTTCGAGGCACGCTGGGGCACGTTCCACTACGGCATCGACTTCGCCGCGCCCATCGGCACGCCGATCTACGCCGCCGGCAACGGGACCGTCATGCGTGCGGGTGAAGCCAGTGGGTTCGGGCTGGCCGTCTACATCCGGCACGACAACGGTGACGTGACGGTCTACGGCCACGTGAACCAGATCTTCGTGACTCAGGGGCAGCGGGTGACCGCCGGGCAAAACATCGCGTCGGTCGGCAACCGCGGCTTCTCCACAGGTCCGCACTTGCACTTCGAGGTGCAGAAGGGGGATGTACGGCACCCGGGTGGACCCGATTCCCTGGCTCGCCGCTCGCGGCATCACGGTCTGACCCGTCCGCCAAGCAAGTTAGACCGGGCGGCCACGGGACTTTCGGTAGCGTCGGATCAGCTCGCTCGTCGACTCGTCGTGCTTCAGGCTCGGCGCCCCGTCGGCGGTGACCTCGTCAGCGATGGTCCCGGCGAGGATCTTGCCGAGCTCGACGCCCCACTGGTCGAACGAGTCAATCCCCCAGATGACGCCCTCGGTGAGCACTTTGTGTTCATACAAGGCGATCAGCGTGCCGAGGCTGCGCGGTGACAGCTGGTCGAGCATCAGCGTCGTGGTCGGCTGGTTACCTTTGCAGACCCGGTGCGGGATCTGCGCTTCCGGTGAGCCGGCGTCCCTGAGTTCCTTCTCCGAACGCCCGAACGCCAGCGCCTCGGTTTGCGCGAACACATTGGCGATCAACAGGTCGTGCTGATGTTCCAGGTCGCTCAGCGGCTTGGCAACACCGATGAAGTCGCACGGGATTAGCTTGGTGCCTTGATGGATGAGCTGATAGAACGCGTGCTGTCCGTTTGTCCCCGGCTGGCCCCAGATGATCTGCCCGGTCTGATAATCGACCTGGTCGCCGGCCAATGTGACATGCTTCCCGTTGCTTTCCATCTCCAACTGCTGGAAGTACGCCGGAAGGTGCGCGAGATAGTGACTGTATGGCAGTACCGCCTGGGTCTGCGCACCGAGGAAGTTGTTGTACCAGACCGATAACAGCCCCATGAGCACGGGGATGTTGCGGTCTAGTTTCGTCTTCCGGACGTGCTCATCAACGGCCCGGAATCCCGCCAGCATCTCCGTGAAGTTATCCGGTCCGACCGCCACCATCAGCGACAGGCCGACCGCCGAGTCGAATGAATAACGCCCGCCGACCCAGTCCCAGAAACCGAACATGTTGTCGGTGTCGATCCCGAACTCGCGTACGCCGTCCGCGTTTGTCGAGACGGCGACAAAGTGCCGCGCAACTGCCGCGGTGTCACCGTTGAACGCGGCGAGCACCCAGTCCCGGGCTGCGCCCGCGTTTGTCAGCGTCTCGAGCGTGTGCCAGCTCTTGGAGCACACGATGAAGATCGTCTCGGCCGGATCGAGCCCGCGGGTTGCCTCCACGAACTCGGCGCCGTCGATATTGGACACGAACTCGACCCTCAGATCGCGATCGCTGAAGGGAAGCAGCGCCTGGTAGGCCATCCGCGGTCCCAGGTCAGAACCACCGATGCCGATGTTAATGACGTTGCGTATCCGTTTGCCGGTGTGCCCGGTCCATTCACCGCTTCGTACTTTGTCCGCGAACGCCGCCATCCGGTCGAGGACCTCGTGCACGTCGGGTACGACGTTATGGCCGTCCACATCGATAGTCGCATTGCGATCGGCACGTAGCGCCACATGGAGTACGGCGCGGTCCTCGGAGACGTTGATCTTGTCTCCGGCGAACATCGCCTCGATGCGCTCAGACAGACCGGCTTGTTCGGCGAGATCGAGCAGCATCCGCATGGTGTCGCGGGTGACCCTGTTCTTGGCGAAGTCGGCATACAGCCCGAGCTCATCGAACGAAAAATCGCGAACTCTGAAGGGATCTTCATCGAACAGCTCGCGCAGTGTCACGTCTTTCATATCGCGTGCGTGCTGCTCAAGCTCACGCCACGCGGGTAACTCGGTCAGCGCGCGAGCCGGTTTCGGAGCCATCATCGTCTAGCTCGCCGGCTTCTCGTCATGGCCACCGAACTCCTTGCGCATGGCCGACAGAGCTTGATCGGCGAACTTGCTGAGATCGCGCGAGGCGAATCGGGAGTAGAGCGCGGCACTGAGCACCGGCGCCGGGACTCCCTCGTCGATCGCCGCGATCGACGTCCAGCGACCTTCGCCGGAGTCCGACACGCGTCCGCTGTAATCGGCGAGGTCCGGCGACTCATGCAGTGCCTCGGCAGTCAGGTCCACCAGCCACGAGCCGACGACGCTGCCGCGGCGCCAGACCTCGGTGACCTCGGCGACGTCGATGTCGTACTGGTAGAACTCCGGCTCGGCCAGCGGTGCGGTCTCCGCGTCGCCTTTTTCAATCCTCGTGCCGATGTCGGCGTTGCGGATGATGTTAAGTCCCTCGGCGATGGAGGCCATCATGCCGTACTCGATACCGTTGTGCACCATTTTCACGAAGTGTCCGGCGCCGTTCGGGCCGCAGTGCAGGTAACCCATCTCGGAGGGCGCTATCGCACCTTCGCGCCCGGGAGTGCGTTCCGCCGACTCGAAACCTGGGGCGATGGTCTTGAAGATCGCTTCGACCCTCGCGACCGGCTCGGTCTCGCCGCCGATCATCAAGCAGTAGCCGCGCTCCAGGCCCCACACCCCGCCACTGGTGCCGCAGTCGATGAGGTGAATTCCTTTTTCAGAGAGTCGTTTGGCGTGCCGGATATCATCGCGGTAGTAGGAGTTGCCGCCATCGATGACGATGTCGTCGGAGTCCAGCGTCGTGGCCAGTTCCTCGATTACCGAGGTCGTGATATCGCCGGCAGGAACCATCACCCACACTGCCCGCGGCCCATCGAGCTTGGCCTTCAGGTCGGCAATCGAGCCGCTCGCGATCGCTCCTTCATCAGCCAGCGCCTTGATCGCGTCGACGTTGTGGTCGTAGACGACACATTCATGTCCATCGCGCATCAAGCGGCGCACCAGGTTGGCGCCCATCCGTCCGAGTCCGATCATCCCAAGCTGCATGCGTTGTCTCCTCGTATTGGTTCTGCGATGGTCACGGTTAGAGATGGTGCGAGTCCGACGCCACCTAGGGCGCTTTCTCCAGCCACGGCTTGTGCCAGCTTTGATGCCCACGAATCAAGGCATCCGCTTCGGTCGGTCCCCACGAACCAGGCTTGTAGGAGTGCACCGGTGGAGGGTTGTCGAGCAACGGTTGCACGATGCGCCACGTTTCCTCGACACTGTCCTGCCGCGCGAACAGGCTGTGGTCGCCGGTGAGCGCTCCTCGGAAGAGCCGCTCGTACGGCGTGAGCGGCTCACCGAGCGGTGTACTGAACGACGTATCGAGGTTGACCGGACGCCACGTGCCGTCGTCGCGGGCGGTGATTGCCAGTCGCAGCCCTGGATCGGGGTCGATCCGCAGCACGATTTGGTTGGGCTCGGCCCGCGTCAGTTCCGGCAGAAAGGCGAGTTTCGGCGTACGCCGCAAGAACAGCCGGACCTCGGTGGCCCGCACTGCGAGCGACTTGCCCGCGCGCAGGAAGATCGGCACGCCGGACCAACGCCAGTTGTCGATCTCGAGACGCAACGCAACGAACGTCTCGGTTGTCGAGTCAGCCGCTACCCCGGGTACGTCGGTGTAGCCGGCGTACTGCCCGCGCACGTAGTGCTCGGGATCGGCCGCCTGGATCGCCTTGAATACATCTGTCTTCTTGTCCCGCAACTCGTCGGCGCCCGCGCCGGCGGGCGGGTCCATCGTGACCAAGGCGAGCACCTGAAGTAGGTGATTTTGTACGACGTCGCGCAATGCGCCTACCGAGTCGTAGAACTTGCCACGGTCCGAGACGTCGAAGTCCTCGGCCATGGTGATCTGGATACACGAGACGCTCTTGCGGTCCCATAGCTCGGCGAACGCGACATTGGCGAACCGCAGGTACTCCAGCTCGATGACCGGTTCCTTGCCCAGGAAGTGATCCACCCGCAGAAGCTGGTCCTCTCGCAAGACCTTGTGCAGCCGCGTATTGAGTTCCCGTGCCGACGTGAGGTCATGACCGAACGGCTTCTCGACCGCGACCAGCGCGTCCTCCAGTAGCCCCGCCTTGCCGAGCTGCTCGGCTATCGGCCCGAATAGCGACGGCGGCATCTCAAGGTAGTAGAGCGGCCGCTTGAACTTCTTCACGGCCGCAGTCAGGTCGTCGTACAGGTCGTCTTTGGTGACATCGCCGCTGATGTAGGAGAGCCGGGCGGCGAACCGGGCGAAAACCTTCTGGTCGAAGTCCTCGCCGGTCTCCTTGATCGAGTCGCTTGCGCGCTGGACCAGCTGCTCCACTGTCATCTCATCGCTCGCGACGCCGATGATCGGGCAGTCAAGCAGGCCTTTGCGTTCAAGCCGGTAGAGCGAGCGGAACGTCATCTTGCGAGCAAGGTCACCTGTGATGCCGAAAATCACCATCAGGTCGGCAGTTTTCTCAGCGCCACGCCTCATGCGTGTCCCCTTCAAATGAGCGATTAGCCATGCTTGTTGACCAAACCGTACGTGCGGTCGCGCGCACCCGTCAACGCGCCCCACACGCTGGCATAATCAACCTCATCAAGATATCTGGAGCGCTCACCGACGACAGCGCGACACCCACTGACGGCCCCCACAAACCGATCGCCACGCACTGGCTACGCAGGAGGGTTGTCCCGGCAGTAGGAGTCGTGCTCCTCGTCGCACTCGTCGCGACCCAGTGGCGCCGACTCGACGACCTGCCCGACATCCTGGCCGATGCCAGTTGGGGCTGGCTTCTTGTCGCTGTCGCTCTCCAAATCGCCTCGATCGGAACCCTAGCCCGTCAACAACGCCGGTTTCTCGACGTACAGGGCGGGCACTACTCGTTGCCGTCGGTAGTCGCAACGACGTACGCCGGAAATGCGATCTCGCTGTCGCTTCCGGTTGTCGGCCCGGCGGCGGCGGCAGTCTTCGCCTACAAGCGGTTCACCAAGATCGGCGTCGCACCAACGGTTGCAAGCTGGGCACTCGCGATGTCCGGGATCTACACGACGGTGGTCTACGCCGCGGTGACCGCGACGGCCGCCGCTTTGACCGGATCCAAGGCCGGCGTGATCAGCGGACTGCTCTCGATCGCACTCATCGTCGTACCCGTGCTGATTTTGCTGGTCGGCCTGCATCACGAGTCGGTACGCCGCCGCGGTCGCATGGTCGCGCTCTGGGTCGTACGGACCTGGTGCGGACTGCGACACCGGCCTTCCGCTCCAATGGAGACGGCATTTCTCAGTGGGATCGACCGGATCGCCGCATTGCGGCTCGGTGGCCGGGGTGCGCTGCTCACGATGGCGCTCACGCTCGCCAACGTTCTCTCCAAGGCCGGCTGCCTGGCCGCGGTCACGCTGTCAATCTATGGACACGTGCCGTGGGCCGGGATCGTTCTCGCCTGGGCCGCCGGTCAGGGACTGCAACTGCTCAACCTCACGCCCGGCGGACTCGGAGTCGTCGACGCCGCCATCGGAGTCGCGCTAGTCGGGATCGGGATACCGGCAAGTACGGCGATCGCGATCACGCTGGTATATCGCGTGATCAGCCTGTGGCTCGTCCTGCTCGCCGGCGCCGTCACACTGTTGTATATCCGCCGAGAGGCGTGAGACGGACCGCGCTCCCGGCCATGCGAGCATGGTGGGCGCTCCTGTTTGCAGAACACGATCACCGAATACGCGGAGGACAGCATGATCGAGTCACAGCCCGGCCCGCTCGACGGGGTCACCGTCGTCGACCTCACCCGGGCACTCGCCGGTCCGCATGCCGGCATGATGCTCGGCGACCTCGGCGCCCGCGTGATCAAGGTCGAGTCGCCGGGATCCGGCGACGACACCCGCGGATGGGGTCCGCCGTTCGTCGGCCCGAACGACGAGATCGCGACCTACTACCTATCCTGCAATCGCAACAAGGAGTCGATCACGCTCGACCTGAAAAGCGATGATGGCAAGGACACTCTGACCAAGCTGATCGCAAAAAGCGATGTCCTGCTGGAAAACTTCCGCACCGGTGTCCTTGACCGGCTCGGGTTCACCACCACACGCATCCACGAGATCAACCCCCGGCTCGTCATCCTGTCGATCACCGGGTTCGGTCACGACGGCCCGCAAGGCGGCCGCGCCGGCTATGACCAGATCGCACAGGGCGAGGCCGGTTTGATGTCAATGACTGGGCCCGATCCCGAAACGCCCACCAAGGTCGGCGTACCCATCGCGGACGTCCTGTCCGGGATGTACGGCGCCTACGGAGTCGTCTCGGCGCTTTACGAACGTGAGCGCACCGGCAAAGGCAAGGTCATCCGCACGTCCCTGCTCGCGTCCGTCGTCGGCGTACACGCATTTCAGGGCACTCGATGGACCGTCGGCAAGGACCTGCCGGTTGCCGAAGGCCCCCACCACCCGTCCGTAGCGCCGTACGGCCTGTTCCGATCCCAGGACGGGATCGTGCAGATCTCGGTCGGCTCTGAGAGCATCTGGGGCAAGTTCGCGGCGGCATTCGGCTTTGACGCCGCCGATCCGAAGTACGCCAACAACGGCGACCGGGTGCGCAATACCCATGAGCTACGCAAGCTGGTCAACGAGGCGTTTGCGGCGTACTCCACCGAAGACTTGCTGGCCAAGCTCAACGAGGTCGGCGTGCCGTGCGGCGAAGTGAAGAATCTTGAGCAGGTCTACGAGTGGGACCAGGTGCGCTCGCAGGGCCTCGTGGTTGACGTCGACCATCCGGTCTTGGGCAACATCGAGTTGCCCGGCCCTCCACTGCGCTTCTACGACGACGACACCGAATGGCACCGCGACCATCGCTACCCGCCGCTGCTCGGCGAGCACAACGACTCCGTCCGGGCGTGGCTGGACGAATCCTGAGTCCGCGTACGGCCCATTCATTACGTACAATTAGCGGCAGATATTTCAGTTAATGATCACTCACTGAATTTTGCCCTGCCGGAGGTACGACGTGGCCGTTCAACGACTTCTACCCAGCCGTGAGGCCGAAGACCTTCTTCAACTCACTCGCGAGATCGCCGACGCCGAGCTGGCGCCCAAGGCAGCCAAGGACGAGGCGGATGAACGCTTCCCGCGCGAGGTTTTCAGCGTGCTCGGCGAGGCCGGTCTACTCGGACTGCCCTACTCTGAGGAGATCGGTGGCGGCGGCCAACCATACGAGGTCTACCTACAGGTCCTCGAAGAGCTCGCGTCGCGGTGGTCGAGCGTCGCGGTAGGCGTGAGCGTGCACGCGCTGTCTTGTTTCGCGATCGCGAGCTTCGGCTCCGACCAGCAGCGATCGTGGCTGCCCGACATGCTCGGCGGCAAGTTGCTCGGCGCCTACTGCCTCTCCGAACCGCAAGCGGGCTCAGACCCCGCTGCGATGACTACCCGAGCGACCCGCGACGGCGAAAACTACGTCATCAACGGCGCCAAAGCATGGACCACACATGGCGGTCATGCTGACTTCTACACCACGATGGTCCGCACCTCCGACGACCGCTCGCGCGGCATCTCCTGCTTCTCGGTGCCGTCGCACACCACCGGCCTGAGCGCGGACACCCCGGAACGCAAGATGGGACTGACCGGCTCCACGACCGCCACGATGCGATTCGACAACGTATCGATCGGCGCAGACCGGCGCGTCGGCGAGGAAGGGCAGGGCCTGCAGATTGCACTAGCCGCACTCGACTCCGGCCGGCTCGGGATCGCCGCGGTGGCGGTCGGTTTAGCCCAGCGAGCGCTCGACGTCGCGGTCGCTTACGCGAAGGAACGCGAGACGTTCGGGCGCGCGATCATCGACCACCAGGGGCTCGCGTTCGTGCTGGCCGACATGGCCGCCGCGGTCGAATCCGCACGCGCAACCACTCTGTCGGCGGCGCGTCTGAAGGACGCCGGCAAGCCGTACTCCCAACAGGCCAGCATCGCCAAGTTAATCGCGACGGACAACGCCATGAAGGTCACTACGGACGCCGTACAGGTCCTCGGCGGCGCCGGCTACACCAAGGACTTCCCAGTGGAGCGCTACATGCGGGAGGCCAAAGTCATGCAGATCTTCGAGGGCACCAATCAAATCCAACGACTCGTGATCAGCCGCGGCCTCGCCAAAAGCTGACGGCGACCCAGGTTTCCTCAACGGGATGGCACGAAAATCCCCGGGGCCGCGTCGTAGAGCGCAGATGACGTACCCTAAAACGCGTGCCCGCAGCGCTTCTGTTCGAGGGCCTCGCGGGTAGTAAATCACTCCACGACGAAATCGAGAATCGAAGTACTTGACGCATGAGCACTCCGCCTCGGCACCCGTTCGGCGACTCGCGGCCCGAGTCCGCGCCGCAACCGGTCGCGCCGGCTGATAGCTCGTCGACACACGAAGCACCACTTGTGTGGGCTCCCCCGCCGCCGTCGGCGACCTCGGAACAGTTCCGAACGCCGCACTCGGCGCAGGCTCCGCAGCAGCCACTCGCAGACTCCAGCTCGACCGACCGCCGCGCCGCGTTGACCCGTCGGCAGCCACCACACGCCGGTCCGCCGGTACCGTCCAGCCCGCCCGTACAGGCCAGTCCGCCGATGCAGACCGGACACCCGCCACAGGCCGGCCACCCCCAACAGTTTCACTCGCCACAACGGTCTGCCGCCCCGCAGCGACCCGCCGTACCGCAACAATTCGGGGCCGGCCAGCCGCCGGCTCCAAGCGTGCCGCCGCCACCGGCCAACAGCTTCGTCGAGCCCGGTCGCCAGTCCGCGGTCGACCCGTACGCCGCACCAGAACGTCCCCAGGCACCGCATCTCGACCCGCGTGTTGCCGGGCTCGAGCAGGTGCCGACTCGGCGGCGGTTCCCCATGCGCAGAGCACCGGCGTCGATGCCGGCCAATCCGGTCAGCAACGGCCTCGAGCTGCCGATCCACACGCCTCGGCGGATCAGTGTCGTCGGCATGAAGGGCGGCGTCGGAAAGACCACCATGGCAATCATGCTCGCCACCGCTGCCGCGCGAGCCCGCCGCGAACAGGTACTGCTGCTCGACGCCGATACAACCTACGGCTCTCTGATGCTGCGGATGGGAATCGCGCCCGTCGCTAGTTCGCACGACATCGCACAGATGGGCGACCCTGGCAGCCTCGACGTGCTCGCCGGGGCAATCAGTCGCAATAACGACGGCGTGTGGGTACTCCCTACCGGCCGCACACCAGCGCAGAGCGCAGCGTTCGGCGAGGCGACATATGTCCAGGCGATGCGCGCGGTCTACCGGCACTTCCCCATCACGGTCTCCGACTGCGGCGCCGGGATGGCCGGCACACTGATGCAACGGGTCATCTCCGCATCGCATTCACTGGTCATCGCGACCGCGCCGAGCATGGACAGCGTGCTGGCGAGCCACAACGCACTGCAGTGGCTCGACTCGATCGGCTACGAAGCGCTTGCCCGACGAAGCATCGTCGCGATCGGCAACGTGGACATCAACAACCCGCGGATCGACCTGGCCGAAGCTCGCCAACGTTTCGCCCCGTTGTGCCGAGCCGTCGTTACGATTCCGTCCGACCCTCACCTCGCCCCCGGCAGCCACTTGAGGTACGACGCTCTAGCCGCACCGACGGTCCGCGCCGCACACGATCTCGCGGCCAACGTTCTCGAGGCGGCACTGTCCGTCCCATGAGCGACCGTATCGCGGTAGCGCGAACCAACGCTGAATCGCACATATATATGGACCTCCATCCGTGCCTGTGCGGCTGCGCGACGTTTGACCGCACGTCGAGCGTCATCGACACGCCTGACGGTCTGTGCAGTCACTACCACGGCACGTGTGAGGACTGCGGCGAACCGCGCGAGTTCACTTTCCTGCTGCCCGAGTCGCCGTACGAGATCGACACGGACGCCGACCTGTTTGGTGGGGAAGGGACGTCGGAGCTGCTGGACCCAGGCGAATGGATGCTCGTCGCCGACCGCTTCGCCGACGCCGTACCAGAGTCGGCACCCGCCGCGGGCCCCGATCGGGCAGAGGCCCGCTCGTTGCTGGCGACCGCCTTTGCCGCTGTCACTGAGGCGATCGCGTTCGCCGACCCACACACCGAAACGGTCCCCAGTGCGGCGTTGCGCAGCGAACGGGGACGCGAAATCTACGAACGTGAGCCGGAGCGGTTTTCCCTGATCCGGCTCGAAAACGTACAGTCGGCGTACCGCGAGCTACTGATCGAGTACGGCGGACGCCCGGACTAGAACCACCCTCGATCCGTCACAAAATCCCGGTCCGTCCGTCACCTCATCCGCCGCGTGATCAGAGCCAGCGGCGAGTCGCCGAGTCGATCCCATCCGAAGAAGCAGCCGGAGGCGTTGGGGCTTCACTCATTGAAGGACTAGCCGGAGCCGAACCGGTGATGCCGGTCGCCACCTCCACGTCCGCCAACGTAATCGTCAGCAGTTGGTCCATCGTCGGCTTATCGGTCAGCGTGCGCAGCCGCTGCGACTGCACCTTGCGAAGTTTTTCAAAGAGTTTGCGTGCATCGCGCGCGTTACCGAAATTCTCATCACGCGGGATCGTCTGGAAATGCCGCAGTAGGCATGCCTCCGCCCCATCGCCGACCTTGTAATCACCCGAGTTGATCATTCGGGTAATGATCAACGTCAGATCTTCAGCCGAGTAGTTCTCAAACTCGATCGTCTTGACGAACCGGGACGCAAGGCCGGGGTTGGCGTCGAGGAACTCGCGCATTTCATTGGTGTACCCGGCCGCGATCACCGCTATGTCTTTGCGCATGTCCTCCATGAGCTTGACGATCATGTCGACCGCTTCCTGCCCGAAGTCTCCGCCACCGCTGCCGGCCTGCCGCGTCAGCGTGTACGCCTCGTCAAGAAAGACAACGCCACCTTTCGCCTCGTCGAACACCGCGGCCGTCTTCTCTGCGGTGTGCCCGATGTACTGGCCGACGAGATCCCGGCGCGAGACCTCCCTGAGCGGCCCCCCGGGCAGTACCCCGAGGGCCGCGAGAAGCTGTCCGTAGATGCGCCCAACCGTGGTCTTGCCCGTGCCCGGAGCGCCGGCAAAGATCAAGTGATTACTCATCCCATCGACATTGAGACCCGCGCTGCGGCGCCACTCGTTGACCTGGATCTCGTCAATGATCGACTTAACCTCGGCCTTGACCCCATCGAGGCCGACCATCTGCTCGAGTTCAGCTAGCAGCTGTTCGACCTTCGCCGGATCGCCTTTGGCAACCTCGACCGAGCCGACGCCCGCGGACTTCGAGTTACCTTCATGGACCGTCACCTCGGCCCCGTCGGCGATATCTATCGCGGGCTGCGCCGTACGCTCCACGTTGCAGCTGCGCACATCACCACCGGTGCCGGCAGCAAAGGAGATTCCACTCGCTTGGATGTCGTGCACATGGCACCGGTTGAGTTTGGGCGCGCCGCCCTGCGCGACGAGAATGCCCTCCTCACGAGTGTTCGCGACCTCGCAGCCTTCGATCGATGGCTTCGCTGACTGATAGATGTAGATACCGCGGTGGCCAGATCCGTCGATAGCGACGTTGCGAAGGACAGGGTCAGCCCCCAGCCGGATGACGATCGCGTCGTCCGCGCAGTTCTTAATTGTCAGATTCTCGATCGTGCCCGACGTGTCCTCGATGATCAGACCTTGCTGCGAGTCCGAGATGGTGCTCCCGTCGAGCGAGACTTCCGAGCGATCGCCCAGTCGGACTGCGGATGCATACTTCGACGAGAAGTCACACTTCGTGACAGTGAGTCGCGTATCGGTCACCCTGAGCGCGTCAGACGCATCCGACCGGACTGTGAGGCCACGCAGCACGAGCTCGCCGCGACGACAGACGATCGCCGGATCGTACGAATCCTCGCCGTCGATGATGACGTCCTCATCGCCTTCCGCCGCGGCGATCGTCAGGTCGAGGCCGGATACATCGACCGTCTCGTTATAGCTCCCGGACGCGACGACGATCGTTGACCCGGCTGCCGCATCGCCCACTGCCTCTCGGAGATTGGGGTAGGCGCCAGATCGGTTCGGGTCAACCTGCAAGGTACGAGACATAACTCCGCTGCAATCGTGTCTTCACATCAGTACGGTCTAAATCAAATCCGCAGTCGAGGGTACTTGCCGACAACGATCGATGCGACCGGAAGGGCCCATCGTGGTCCGATACGCTTTGCACATGGAGAACTGGATGCCCACCAGCCCATTGGAAGTAGCCCTCGGCGAGGCGTATGAGAGGGAGGACGACGGCCCCGCGCTGGCGTTGTTGCGCAGCGCCGAGCTGGTCCTGCCCATTACCAAGGCCGCGTTCGACGGTGATGAGCCGCCGGAATGGGCGACGTACACCGACGAGCACGGCGGCACCCATGTCGTCGCTTACACCTCTGTAGAACTGATGCAGCAGGTCGGCGGTGACCGATTCGGCCATGGCCGGATCACAACCTTTCCCGGGTTGGCGGCCGGGTGGCCGGACAATCGCTGGGGGCTCGCCGTCAACCCCGGCGTACCAGTGTTTCTGACCATCGACGCTGCAACCCTCGCGCAGTGGTCCGCGCTAACACTTGAGCAGCAACAAGAGATCTTTCCCGATGCGCCGGTACCTCTCATGCAGAAAGTGATCGGCGTCAATGATCTGTTCGACCTCTTCACCGTGCCGATCACCCGAATCTCGGGCTACGTCCATCAACTTGGTGACGTCCTCGATGTCCCCACACCCGGCGCCCTCGTAGAAGCGCTCGGAATCATCAACCCCGCCGAGTTCATCTTCAACAACGGTTCGATCAACCTATTGCGCTGGCCTGCGGTAGCGAGCGATCTTTATCGCATCCCGTTCGGCGGGCGGGATGCGGCGCAGTGCGCAGCCGTCGATGGCTGGGTCGTCGAGGAAGAGCCGTTTGTCGGCCTCGGTTTCGCGCCTAACCCGAATTCGACCGTCGTCGAGTTCAAGGTCACGGCGCTGGAATTGCCACACGGTGCCGAAGTTTGGGAGTTCGACCGAAACGGTGACGAACACCGCCGTGCGATCTACAGCGCGGACACTCGAACCTGGTACATGGTGCGGGCAGTTGCGGACCCGCCGCAAGAAGATCCTCCGGGTCCGCCGCGGATGCGCGTCCCAGATTCCGTCTCTGCCGTGAAACTCGACCCGCGGGAAACCTCATGAGCGCGCCCTTGTCGGCGTACGTTGCGCGATACGACGGTGAAGAGTTCCGCTGCGGGCTTTACCCGTCCGACGACGGCCTCGAAGTTCGTCTATACAGCCCGACACCGCGCTTCGGCTTCGATGAGATCGGCGACGGGACCTACGTGCAGCCGGTTGACGCAGACGAGTGCGACGTCATCTACTACAGCCTGGCACTGGCTCAATGGCGCGGTCTCGACTGCGCGATCTGTGCCGAGCGCGATGACACTGTGCAGGTGGAATACCTGGGCGGGCTCGCTCCCAAGGCGGCCGAATACGGCTTCGATCGCATCGAACGAGGAGTTTATCGACGCTGGGTGCCAGCGATCGAGATTCGCGCACGCCGGATGCACTCGACGTTCATCAAGTCACCCGATTAGCGACGTTCGAGGGTGCCGATCATCCACTTCTCAACCGATGTCATCGACAGGTGCACAAAGTGCACTTCGTGTCGGCTCACGACCGCCAGCTGTCCATCCGGGATCCGACCCAAGGTCTCCGGCGGCTCATCGATGGCCAGCTTCCGCGTCACAAGCGTTGCTTCGGCCATCGACAGCGATTGGGCAAACACGGTGTCGGCGTGGGCCAGTGCCTCGATGTTCCATTGCGACACATAGTCGTACGCCGACAGGACCGCAGACCAGTCACCACCGTTCGACAATTCACCTGCGATCCCGGAGTCACTGTCAACGATGAGTAGTGCCGGGCGGTTCGGCGTACCCCGTGGTACGTCAGCTATCTCTGGCACGCAGCGGATCGAAGCAGTACTCCCGGCCGAGATCCGCACAAAGGACTCCCATGCGGCCGGCCGTTGTGTCTTGACAACAACCGATGCGCTCAGACCAAGCGCTCGAAAAGCCAGCAGCTGCAGGAACTTCAGCCCGCCGATCGATACGTAGTTGCGCGGCTCGCGCTCAAAAAAACGGACCGCGACCGAAGCGCCGTGCTCGTCATTTCCGACGATGAGGCCCGCCCCGCCGAGTGACAGGTGCAACGCAGCGGCGGTCTCGTCATCGGCAACCTGTACGCCGATTTGAGTGGGCATCGAAATCATGCGGCGAAACCTCCCAGCGGTACCGAGGCTCCGATCCCGAATATCTGTTCGCCATCGAGTCGCTGGAGCTGTGCGCCGCAGTCTGCGGCCGCGCGCATCAGGTCCGCGCTCACCCTCGCCGCCGCTGCCGCGTCGACCGCCAGAACTCGGACGGTGGCTTCCAACTCAAGCTCGGATCCGGACCGACGGGCCGCGATTCCAATCGTGGTCGCCAATGTCGGCACCGTCGACAATCTGTCGACGAGCCTCGAACCGGTCTGATCGGCGAGGTTGGGCCAACCAAGCACCCTGTACGACGTGTGCACGCCGGATCCGGCACTCCAGGTCGTCCAGTCTTCGGTGATCGCAAGGTTCTGAGCATCGATCGCGCCAGACGAGGGATTCAACATCGCGAGGAACTCTGCGACCGTCTCGGTGCGGCTCAGTATGTTGACAGACAGCTTTGATTTACGCAGCCTGCGCCCGAGCCGCCGAACGGCGTTGACGAGCGCGCCACGCATCTGAGCGCCGGTGAACTCATCAGCGGTGTGCTGCGCTTGTAGCGCAACCCACACTCGTCGTTGCGCCGGTATCGAGACGCCATTGAGTTCCGCGTAGGACTTCGCGGCCGCATCCTGCTCGCCGGCCATTCCGGGCGCGGGCGTCGTATGTACGACGATCTGTGCCGAGACAAGCGGTCCGTCATCGTCAGTGGGCAGCAGATCGTTGAGTGGAGGTAACGGTGAGGACTCCACGATCGACTGCGACGTAAGAGAGGTGTTGTCCTGTCCGGGTTCCAGGATCGCGGTGAATCCGCCGGCATGCGACACGATCGCCATTTCATCGTCATCGATCTCAACGGTCTCGATCTTCGCTCCTCGCACAATCGATGCGAGTAACGTGTCTGCATCGCCTGGCGCGCCGGCATACGAACGTTTCCGGGTATGGAATCGGGCACGCAATCCCAACCACTGATAAAGCCACCGGCCGTTGACCTTGACGGCAGTCACGAGGACGGCCGCAATCGCGATAACGGCCACGGGGATCAAGACGGCTAACGGCTGGCGGTGCGCGGCGAGCAAGCCGAATGCGGCACCCTCCCACGTCATGATCTGACCGGCATGGACGCCGAAGTACCGAGCACGATCACGTCGAGCGTGCGGACGCAACTCATCGCGAACTGTAGGGGGCACCGACGGAGCCGTCGCTGCGAGGGCGCGCGCCTTCGCCTCGGCGTCTTGCTCGGACTCCGCGGCCGCGCGCTCGCGCGCCTGGGCGAGCGCTAACGCGTGCTGCTCGGCCACCGCTTTGGTCCGGGCGCGTGCCCTCGCCTCTTCGGTGACGTCGAACTGGGTCAGGTTCTGCTCTCTGGATGCGCTGCGCGCCGGGGGTGCGATCACCGCCGCATCGCTCGAGGTTGCCGCCGCTCGGCCGAGCCAATCAGCGGAAACCTGCCGCCCGCCGATGACGCCACCCGGAGCGCTCGTGGCAGGTGGGACCTGAGGGCTCACAGAGGCCGCCGCATCACCAAACTGCCCGGAGGTTGGACGTTGTGCTGGGTCGCTTCGCTGATCGCCATCTCGCGATGGCGGATTCGGTGACGTCACCGGCTATCCGAGCCGGCCAGCGCCGAGTGCGGGTCCACTGCGCTTGACTGGACCGCTCTGCGCGGCGGGCTCAAGCACGCCTCGCCCTTCCTCGCGAATATCGAACAACTCATGGTCGCCCACGATACCGCCGTACGGCGCCGCGGCTTCCTCGTCCCTGCGCCGCATATCCATCTTGCGCTTCTCTTCTTTCGACATTTGACTGCCGCGAGGGGCGTTGAGGTCAGCAGGTTCTGCCGGTCGGCCACCCAGACTGCGACGAAGCGCCGCACGCGCGCTCTTGAGCGTCTCAGCGCGGCTCAGCCGAGGGGCAGCGCGTCCGCCGAGGCCTTCGGTCGGAGTTGGTCTGGTCGGTGTCTTCATCGCGGATTTGGCGACCTTGTCGCCTCGACCCGCAAGACTTTTCGGTACGCCGCCGCGGCCCGGCATCCCCGGACGACGCGCTCCCGGTGCCCCGGGTTCTCCAGATCCAGGGACTCCGGGACGGCCGGGCTTCGGGCCGCCAGGCTTGCCCTGTCCATTACGGCCGGGCAATGACGGCGGCGCGCCTCGACCGTTGCCGGGCCCGCCGGGGCGTGGGCCACCGCCGCGTCCGGGAAGGTTCGGCGCAGGGGCGCTAGGACGGCTGGGCGCGCCGGTCCCGTTACGCCCACTCAGCGACGGTGACGATGGCCGTGCCCCGGGCGGGCCACCGCGACCCATGCCACCAGGTGGCGACATCGGGCGCGCGCCACCTGGCACGCCGGGATTACTCGGTGCGTTGACGTTCGGTGCCGCCGGCGGCACGCCGCGACCGGCCAGCGCGTTGGGTACCCCGGCAGCGTCACCAGTGGCACCGGCGGTCCCGCTGAGGTTGGGCGCCGCCGGCGCGTTTTGGTTGGCTTGAGATAGGTCGGGGGCCGCTGGCGCCGGCCCCGAACTGGTTCGATTCCCTGTCGCCGTTACCGGCATGACGACATTCGGTGCCGCGGGCATATTGGTGTATTCGTTGACCGAGCCCGGGAGCCCCTCGGGACGCTGTCCGGCGGTCAAGCCATCCGGGAGCGAAGGCGGCGTCCCGTTCGGACGCATCATCCCAGCCTGGCCCAGGTTCGGTGCCTGCGGAGGAGCGCCCGTCAAATTACCTGGCGCCGCGGGCGGCGCACCGGGAGCGGCTCCCGGTGCCCCAGGAGGGGATCCGGGCGGGCCGGGCAGTTGAGACCGCATTCGGCCTTGGGCGTCGCGGATCGCCTTCTCTGGCGTGACCGCGTTAGTCGGGCCCCGAAACTTCGGTGCCGTCGTCAAGGCCATGAACGCCTTGTCGTATGCCGTCGATATCGGCGTCATGATCTCATCGCGAGACCGCTTCGTGTAATGATCGAGGTTCTGCCCGACGAGATCACGGCCGTTTTTGTCGTAGAAATCGACGGTGCTACCACCGGAACCCATCATGGAGTGCGTCGTATGCGTATCGAGGCCGCGGCGGTCGGCTACTTCTTGCTGCGCGTCGGTAGGGCTGGACGTGTAGACGTCCTTGCCGCTCATCCTTGTGTTCGACGGGCCTTCCAAGATCTCCTGATCAGCATGCGCCAATCGATAGTCGGCCATGAACTGATCCCATAACCCACCCTCGCGGGTCATGGCGTTCTTCGCATCCCACACGGCGCTATACAGCGTCCACAAGGCGTCGCTGTTTGTTCCTGCCATCTTCTGCCATTCGCGGATCGAGTACGTCGATTTCCCGACGTACTCGAAGAACACGTCCTTGGCGTCCGGCGAGTCCCAACTCGACTCAAGGTGCTTGCCATTGGTGACGAGGTCCGAAGCTAGCGTGTCGAACGCATCATGCAGACTGCCCCAGGCCGTCGCGGCCTCATAGATTGACTGCGGATCCTCCGCCGCGATCGCCGGGTAGTGCCGGTTGATGTCCGTGCTGCCCGGGTCGAGTTGCGACTTTTGAGCATCCGCAGGAGACGCCTTCGCCATCTCCTTGTCCCAGTCTGGAGTGTCGTAGTGCGCGTTCTCCGGGTTGGTATACGACCCGTAGTCTGACGGAGCCTCGTAACCGAAATTCTGGTTGGACTTGAGCCAGGCATCATCGCTCATGTCAATCCACCTTCATAGCTGCGTCGATCGGGCACGAGACTACTTTTCCTCCGGGTCCTTGCCCCAGACCTTTCGCTCCCCGTTTCCGTTGTTTGCGTCGCTCGTCTGATGCGCAGAAGCGTCGTTGTAGGCTTGCCCACCTTCGGTTTGGTTGTCTTTCTCGTAGCTGTCCGGGGTCATGTCGTCGGCAGCGGGCAGCTTGCCGTCCTTGGTCTGGTTATCGGGATTCTTACCGTCCTTCTCCGCCTGCTTCTGGAGGGCGTCCTGCGTAGTCTGGTCGCCCTTCTTTGGGTTGAAGGTGTCGGCAACGACGTTCATCCCGGCCTCTGAGTCAAGGTCCGCCCCGATGTAGTTCGCGCCGATAGTCACCGCGCCCTGCGAAAGAGCACCGACGCCCATCGGCAGGTCCTCCATTAATTGGTTGAACTGCTCAATGACCGAGCGATAATAGGTCATCGCGTTCTGGCCCCCTGGGACACCGCACATGCCCATTTTGGCGCCCAGCTGGCCGATAGGAGTACCAGCGGCGTCCATAAACGTAGTCATCGACTTCCCGGTCGCTGTCGAGAAACTCATAAATTTGTCAGTCTCGGCGAAGATCGATGATCCACCCATGGTCTGCAACTCTCCTCAAACAGCTAGCGTGTATGTCACTGACGTGGCACCGGATTACGACGGCCCGTAGCCCAGCGCACGTTCCCGCTCGTCGCAAATTATTTGAACTGCCACGTCTTTGCCACATTCAAGCCTGCCATGATCTGGCCGATCACGTCGACCGAAACAGCAGAATTTACGATCACGTCACTTGCTGGTCATGCGCTAAATTCGCGGCTCGCGAAGGCGCTCACGACTCCTCAAACTCCTGCGGTAGGTAGGCAAGCTGAATGAGCCTGGTCCCCTCCTTGCGAGTGACCAGATACCCACGGCCCACGGGTAGCGCCTGCGGACGCACATTGCCGATTAGGGCGCCTTCGTCACGGTCACCGGACATCACGATGCCCGGGACCGCTAGTTCACGCAGACGCATGAGGGTCTGCTCGTAGAGTGCCCGGCCGGCGCCGCCGCTGCGCCGCGTGAGAATCAGATGCAGGCCGACATCGCGCGCCTGCGACAGAAACTCGACCAAGGACGAGACCGGGTTGGGGTTGGCGGCCGCGACGAGGTCGTAGTCGTCGATGAGGAAATACAGTTCCGGACCGCTCCACCAGCTTCGGTTGCGCAACTGCTCGGGGGTTACGTCTGGCCCCGGCAGCCGGTCACGCATGACACCGCACACCTCGTCGATGATGTCCGCAGAAGTCGGCGCGGAGGTCCCATACCCGATAACGTGCTCGGTCGTGAGCGCGCCGAGAAGGCTACGTCGGTAGTCGACGATGATGATCCGCGCTTCGTCCGGCGTATAGGTATCGACGATGCGCTGGCCGATGGCCCGCAACAGCGCGCTTTTGCCGACCTCGGCGTCACCGAACACGACGAAGTGCGACTCACTCATGAGGTCTGCATATACCGGGCCAAGATCGTCCTCGGAAATCCCGAGGGCGATTCCGCGATTGCGATCGGGCGGGACATCCTGGTAGCGCACCATGTCCGGAAGCAACCGCACACGAGGCGCGGCAGGCCCCTGCCACGCGCCACGAATGTCGTCGACCAGCACGCCCACGCCATCGCTCAGATCCTCGACGTTCTGCACCCCGTCCACGCGCGGAAGGCCAATCAGCATGTGCATCTTGTCGTCCGTGATGCCGCGTCCGGGTGCCTCTTGGGGGACATTCATCGCGGCGCGCCGGTCGAGCACCGAGTCGCTCGGATCGCCGAGGCGCAGCTCGATGCGGGTGCCGATAAGATCGCGGATCGCCGGTCTCAAGTCCATCCACCGCGAGGCGGCGATGACCACGTGGATTCCGAATGCCAATCCACGGGTCGCCAGGTCGGTGATCCGCGCTTCAAGGTCCTCGAAGTCGTTGCGCACCGTAAGCCAGCCGTCAACGAACAAGAACACGTCGCCGAAGGCATCCTCGGTGAAGTCACCGGCCCGCATCCGGCGTCGATAGCTACCCATTCCATCGATTCCGTGTTGGCCGAACCGAGTCTCCCGCTGGTTGAGCAGCGCATGCAGCTCGGCAACGGTCCGGCGTATCTGCGCGATCTCGTTACGCGACGACACGGCGCCGACGTGCGGCAGTCCACGCAGCGAGCCGAGCGAGCCACCGCCGAAGTCGAGGCAGTAGAACTGCGCTTCTCGAGGCGTGTGAGTCAATGCGAGGCTGCACATTATCGTGCGCAGCGCCGTACTCTTTCCGCTCTGCGGGCCCCCGACGACAGCGACGTGGCCGTTTCCGCCCGCCAGATCGATCCGCATGGTTTCGCGGCGTTGCTCGAGCGGTCGGTCGATCAGGCCGATGTGTGCTTGCAGCGCCCCTTGCAGATCGGGGTTTGACACGGTGATTCCGCGCAGTTCGTCGCGCACGAGCGACGGAAGCAACTGATCGAGCGTGGGCGGTTCGGCCAACGGGGGTAGCCACACTCGGTGCGCTGGCGGCCCCTGGCCCTCAACGCGCTCGACAAGTACGTCGAGCAGGCTCTCGCCGACCGATTCGTCGGGATCGACAACCGGCTCCTCCTTAACCTCGTCCTCGTCGATCGCCGGGGCGAGGTACTGCGTGTCGTACGTCATCACAGTGGGGCCGGAGCCATCCGACGTGGCGATAGCCGAACCGGTCGCCCGCCGGTAAACCCCAGACACGTACGCCGCCCGGAACCGCGTGAGTGGGTCGGTGCCGTACTTCATGTAGCCGTGGCCCGGCGCTCGCGGCAACTCGAAGGCATCGGGCGACCCGAGGACGACACGGCTCTCCATAGCCGAGTTCGTGCGCAGACTGATGCGGAACGACAAGTGGGTGTCGAGGCCACGCAGCCGCCCCTCTTCCAGTCGTTGCGACGCCAACAGAAGATGTACGCCGAGCGAGCGGCCGACTCGACCGATTTGCACGAACATGTCGATGAAGTCCGGCTTGGCTGACAACAGCTCACTGAACTCATCACAGATGATCAGCAGACTCGGCATCGGAGCAATGGGCGCACCGGCCATCCGCGCCTTCTCGTAGTCGCGCAGCGAGGAATAGTTGCCAGCACTGCGCAACAGCTCTTGGCGGCGTAGCAGTTCTCCATTGATCGCGTCCGTCATCCGGTCGACGAGCGGCAGTTCGTCAGCGAGGTTGGTGATCACGGCGCTTGTATGCGGCAATCGGTCGAGCTTGGTGAACGTCGCACCGCCCTTGAAGTCGACCAGCACGAAGTTCAAGGTCTCGGAGTTGTGTGTGGTGGCCAACGCCAGCACGAGCGTGCGCAGCAGCTCGGACTTGCCAGATCCGGTCGCTCCAATCAGCAGACCGTGAGGGCCCATCCCGTCTTGCGCGGACTCCTTGATGTCCAGTTCGACCGGCTGGCCCTCCGGTCCGATGCCGATCGGGACCCGGAGCATGTTGCGATTGGCCCGCGGCTTCCAATGGTCTTTGACGGCGAACTCGAACGGATCGCCCATCTCCAACAGATCGGCCAGGTCCAGCGCCGTACTCATCGCCTGTTCGCCAGTCGCACCTACCGAAACCCGTAGCGGCGCCAACTGACGGGCGAGAGCCTCGACGGCAGGTCCGCTCAAGCCGTCCGCACGGCCGATGTTGGTCTCGGCATCTTTCGTGATGCTGCGCATCTTGCCGTCAGCGGCAATGTCGAGCGAGAGCGTCGCGTTGTCGAGCAACCTCGGCGGTGGATTGCCCAAGTCGATGATCGTCACACCCTCGACGCCGCTATCGACCGTCAGATGACTCGACCCATCAGTCTCGCCGTTGTCGATGACGACGACGAGATGCTGTCCAGCGATCTCGGTCGCCGGACCGTTGGGATTAAACCGGGGTCGCGCCGCAAGCATGTCGTCGAGCATCGCCTCGAGCGCGGGAATGCTAGGCGCGATCAGCCGCATATTGCCGAGCGCATCAATTCGATCGGGATGCAGCCCATGAGGCAACCACTTCGCCCACTCCCAGTGCGGGCGCTCATCGTGTCCCGCGCATATCGCGACCATGATGTCGTCCGGCGAATGATGAACGGTGAGCTGCGCGATCAGCGCGCGGACCAGGGCGCGTTTACGCTCGTCCTCTCCTGTCAGGTAGACGCGGCTAAAGCCGTTGATCGCCATCGCGATGGGCAGGTCCTGCACCGTCGAATACGTACGCACGAACCGCCGCAGGGCCGAGGCGCACAACGGCTCCAGCTCGTCCAGTGGCTTCGTCTGCGGCGTAATCAAGGGCGTAGCTAGCGACTGTGGCCCGATTCCAATACGGACGACGCCGAAGTCCGCATCGACTTGCCGTCGCTCCCAGAGCCGATGACTCGCCGCCGTCACCCACAGCGCGTCGGGATCAGGGTGCCGGTAAAACATCGCGATTCGCTGCTGCTCGGCCGTGCTGCGGACTTTCCTTCGGTGCAGCGACAGATGCCGCATGTATGCGCGACGGTTAGCGATCATCTCCTTCTTGCTTGGACCGCCGGAGTTGTTCATGAATCCCATCGCGACCATGCCTAGAGCCGAGACGCCGAACATGCCGCCCATTACGTAGCCGAGTGGGCCGCTGCTGCGGCTGCTGAACATCAATGCCATCGCACCGGCGCCTGCCAACATCGGCAACACCATGAGCATTTGAGTCCAGCCTTTGCCTGCCGCGCTGGGGATCTCCGGAGGTGGATCGATGACCACCTCGCCGGAAGGAATCTCTGGAGCATCGCGGCGTGGCTGGCGACGAACAATGACCGTGCTCAAAAGTACAAATCTCCCAGGTTGCGGTGCCCATGCGTCAGGTACTGCTGATGGAGCCACTATCGTAGCCAACGGAATCAGCTAACGGACCGGCGTAAGCACACCGGAAAAAACACAGGACTTAACCACGTGAGCAGAATTGCCGGAAGCGGACTCGCGCGAGTGACGGTGGCTTCACCGCGACGTCGAGTCGACGTCGCTCTACCCGAATCAATTGTCGTCGCCGAGCTTCTGCCCGGATTGTTGCGGCATGCTGGCGAAGGCATGGCCGATGACGGTCAGGCTCATGGCGGCTGGGTGCTCAGGCGCGCCGACGGCGCCCTGGTCGATCCGAGTCGTTCGCTCGGCGTACAAGACGTGCGCGACGGCGAGATTCTGCACCTCGTTGCGAAGCAGGCCGAGTGGCCCGAGATGGATTACGACGATGTCGTCGACGCCATCGCGACCGGCGCCCGCAAACAAAGTCGTGCATGGTCCGGCGCCGCCACCCGGTTGGCCGGTATCGCCGTCACATGCCTCACCCTGCTCGTGGGACTGCTACTCATCATGCTGAGCGGTCCGTCCTGGACGATGCCGGGCGCGGTCGCGCTGGTGCTTGCCGTAGTACTCCTTGTCGCAGCGGTCGTACTCTCTCGCGCGATGAGCGATGCCGCCGCCGGTACGCCGATCGGCGTGGTTGCGATGCTCTACGCATTTGGCGGCGGGCTGGTGATCCTCGGCGGTGAGAACCCCTTCAACGCACTCGGGTCCTCGGAGTACCTCGTCGCGTCTGCCAGTCTCCTTCTGCTGTCGTTTCTGGCATACGTTGGCGTCGCGAACCAGACGCAGTTCTTCGTAGCTGGAATGCTCATCGGGTTGATGGGAATTATTGCCTCAGTCCTTACTCGCGCCTCGTATATCGGCCCGTTTGACTCGGCCGCGATCATCGTGACGGTGGTGATCGCGTTCACCCCGATCTACCCGATACTCGCGATTCGGCTAGGGAAGCTGCCCGTGCCGGCTCTCCCCACGAGCACCGAGGACCTCCTCGCCGATCCGCCGCAGGTCCCGCTCGATCGGGTGCACGCGACCGTACGCCGCTCCGACGAGATTCTCACTGGCTTGCTGCTGGGAAGCAGCGTAGTGCTCGTCGTCGCGCAGTTCGCGCTCGTCAAGAGCGCGCTCACGAGCGCCATCATCCTCACGCTCGTCGTCGCGTCCGCGTCACTGTTACGAGCGAGGCTGTTTCCCGCCGCACGGCATCGCATCCCGCTCCTGTTCTCGGGGCTCGGCGGCATGACAGCGGTCGCCCTCGGTTCGCTCGCCGCGAGTGATACGTTCCGGATTTCGGTGATGGTGCCGATCCTGGTCGTCGTCGCTGGACTCGTGCTGACCGCCGGAATCTACTTCCAACGCCGACAGCCGACCCCCTACTTCGGCCGCATAGCGGACATCCTCGACGTTTTGCTCGTCATCGCGATCGTGCCAGTGATGTGCATCGTTGTCGGTCTCTACGGTTATCTCCGCGGACTGTACGGCTAACCCATGGCAAGCAGACGCGATCTCTACCAGTCGTACCAGTTCATGATGCAACGACTGGTATCTGGAATTGTGCTGCGCGAAACCGATCCGCCTCAAAGTCCGCTCCGGCGGATGGGCGGCGCCGCGTTCGCGAGCGTGATGATCGCGATCCTCAGCCTTGCCGCGGCAGGGGTAATCGGAGTCATCAAACCTGGCGGAAACACGACCTGGAAAGACGCGAATAAGGTCATCGTCGAGGAAGAGACGGGCACCCGATACGTCTACATCCCTAACGACCAAGGGGTCAAGGAGTTACACCCGGTCCCCAACCTCGCCTCGGCCGCACTCCTCGTGAGTACAAAGGACGTCATATCCGTCTCGCAGAACTCACTCGCCGGCACCCCGCGGGCCGCACGCATCGGCATCGCGAATGCGCCGGACTCACTGCCCGCAGCCGAATCCATGTTGACCGGTCCGTGGACCCTGTGTTCGCTTCCTGCAGCGACCACGAGCGGCGAAGAGGTCCCCAACACCGCTCTGGTCGTGGGTCGCGAGAAGTCCACAGGCGTGCCGATCCAATCTGACGCCGTGCTGGTGCGCGACACCGAGACCAACACGCTGCACCTGGTCGTGGATGGGCATCAGTACCCGATCAAGCAAGAAGACGCCGTGCTCGAGGGTCTTGGCCTCCGTAATGCCCCGCAAGTACGCGTCGGCACGGCGTGGCTGAGCGCTTTGCCTGCCGGTAAGGACCTCGAGCCATATCCGGTCGCGAATCGCGGCGCGCCCTCAACTGCGCTGGCCGGCGCGAAGATAGGCGAAGTTCGGGTCGTCGACACCGGCAGCAGCAAGCAGTACTACGTCGTACTGGCCGACAAGATCAGGCAACTGACCGCGGCGGAGGCGCAAATAACACTCGCGGATCCCACCCTCAGCCAGTCCGTGTATGCCGGCGGCCCCGCCGTCGCCCTTGCGCTCAGCGCCGCCGACGCCAATAGTGCCCCACGGCAGAAACCGCCAGCGAACGATCCGGCGGACCCGCCGGCCACCGCGCCGACGATGGCAAACGTGTCATCTGAACGCTCGACGATGTGCGCGTCATTCAAGAGCCAGAAAGGCGTGCCGGAGGTCGCAGTCCAAGCAACGGTCGAGGGGGCCGAACTGGCGCCGGCGACACCTCGACGCACTCAAGACGGCGCGGTCCTCGCTGACCGCGTCCTCGTCAATGGCGGAAGTGCGGCGATCGTCGAATCGATGCTGTCGCCCACCGCGAACACCGGCCCGAAGTTTCTCGTCACTGACGAGGGTAAGAAATACGCTCTCAAGGACACCGCCGCCGTCCAAGCATTAGGTTACGGAGACGTGAAGCCTGTCCAGATGCCTGCATCGCTCGTGGCGCGCATTCCATCTGGACCATCGTTGGACAGTGACGCCGCGCGGCAGCCGCTCTAGGCGACGGTTAATTTCGACGATTGCGGAACGGGACGGATCAGCACCGCGTCCACTACGTGGCCGAGGTGAACTTCTGATGAAACGCCTCGAATTATCCAGCGAGGTTCGATACGTTTAGTCGGTTCGACCAGCGCTTTGGCCGACTTGACGCAGCAAATCATGCCTCGCACCGAGGCTTGCGACTTACGAAAAGAGGGATTCGCAATGGCACCAGGCACAAAGGCAACAACGCCACAGATGAAGGCGTTCGAGACCAAGGCCGGCGACGCGGCGCAAACCATCACCATTTCGATGAACAAGATGATCGGCGAGCTGAGCATTCTCGATGCCTCGAAGGGCGCATTCGCGAGCGCGTTCCAGATCACGAAGACGATCGTCGAACGCGAGACTAAGAACCTCAGCAACGCGCTACACGGAATCGCCATCGACGTCGGTACTGCCGCCAAGGAGTACGAGAAGTCGGACGCGGAGCAGGAAGCCGCGATCAAGAAGGCCGAGCAGAAGGCCACCGGTATCACCGACGCCTTGGTCAAGAAATAGCGACACGTCGGTCTCGCACGTTCTAAATCTTTGGAGGAAAAATGTTCAACGGTGATGGCACTTATCACGTCAACTGGGACGATCAGCACACAGCGGCCGCAAGCGTGGGCACCGGTATCGGCGCGCTCGACAGCACGCTCGGCGATGTCAACACCGAGGTCAACACGTTGACCGCGGGATGGGATTCTGAGGCCAAGGAAGCCTACTCAATCCGCCAAAAGGAATGGACGACTGCGAGCGACCACATCAAAGAGGCGCTTCTGCAGTTCAAGACTGGTCTCACTGAGGCAGCGGGCCTGTCGTCCGGGTCAGAGAAAAAGAACATTGGCACCGTAGGAAGCGGCTGACCGCCGGTCACTTCAGAATGCCGACGGGCCGCGCGGCGGAGCGCGGGCCGTCGGCATTTTTGTGCCGTTGGATGATCACAATTCGGGCGGCGGCGCAAACAATGCCTCGCCGGAGACGAACTCTGGCGCGGCCTCGGGACGCGTAAGTTCGGTCGTGTCGGCACGTCCTGACCGCCACCCGGTCCTACGCGAGCGTTTCCACACGAAGATGCCGATGCCGGCAAGAGCAACTACCAATACACTGGCCCAGCCGATGATTGCCGAGTTCGTTGCCGATCGCTGTGCGCGCGCTTCGGCGGCCACAGCCGCGGCGTTGTACGGCGGACCGACATGTGCGGGCAGGGCCTGCGGTGAAGTCTGCGCCATGGTTTCGGTGACAGTGCGGTAGGGATCGACTATTCCGGCGCCGTAGCCGGCATTCGTGTTCTTACTGATCATCGGGCTTGCGGTGCCGATGATCGTGTCGGCGACCGCTTTCGATTTCTCTGCGCCGCTCATTGCCGCATATCGATTGCCCGGCTCTGCCAGCATGAGCGCCGCCGTACCCGCGACGAATGCCGATGCTACCGATGTATCTGAATAGCTGTTCTGGCCAATGATCCCGCCAGCGATGACGTCGGCTCCTGGCGCTACTACGTCGACGTAGCTGCCGATCTGCGACGTCTTAAGTCTGGTTCCATCAGCATTGACCGCACCCACACCGATGACACCGTCATACGCGGCCGGGTACGGCGTGAATTTCGGTGGCGTAGCTTCGTTGGGCCGCAGCTTGTCCGGATGCTGGTCACCCACGGCCGACACAACAACGACCCCAGCGCCGATCGCCTGCGCGACCGACGCTTCTAGCTCGGGCGAGTTTTCAAGCGTGGGAGTCGAGACCAATATGACCTGCGCGCCCTGGCTCACCGCGTAGTTGATTCCACCGGCGACTCGCGCGCCGGACGGCTCCGGCGCCCCGCTTTGGTCGGCTTGGAGAGTCTCTGAGGTCCGCACGGGCAGAATCTTGGTGCCCGGCGCGATTCCGTATGTACCGATACCATCCCCTCGTTGTGCCGCGATAACGCTGGCGACACCCGTTCCGTGGCCCGTGCAGTCGACATTGCCTTGCGGCTGGCCCGTGACCATGTCCATGCCCGGCAGCAAGTTCTTAGCGAGCTCCGGATAGCTCCGATCGACGCCCGAATCCAAGACCGCGACCGTGATTCCGTTTCCTGTTGTGAACGGCCACACCTTGTCCGGCAAGTCATATTGGGTAAGCGGCCAGGACGGGTCAGTGATCGCGGCGTTCGGGTCCGGTGACTGTTTGCATCCTGTCGCAGGATCGGCAGCAGCCCGCGAGCCCAACGTTACGGATCCGGCCAGCATGATCAGGGCAGCGACAACGGCGCAAGAGATGCGTTGCAGGCGCATGAGTTGCATTGCTCTCAATCCGGTTGCGTTCGGTCGGCCACCAACGGGGCCGGAGACAAAATCGCCAGGTTTCCAAAAGATGAACAGATAAATGGAACCGGTTACGCCCCTTGGTACTTCCAAGTATGGTCGATTGTGCGTTCGCCCCGGCAGACGGGGCTTACTCACCAACGTCGTCAAGACGTTCCCGCGCGATCGAGGGCAAAAGGTAGCAGCCGATCTTCGAGAGGACTGGGCATGACTTCATCGGACTTACCCGACGTAGCAGGCGTCAAGGCGTACGCCGAGCAGCTGCAATCGTCGTTCGAGAAGATGCTCGTTGAAGGACCGAAGGTGGCGGCAGCGGCGCGCGCCGTAAGCATCACTAAGAAGTCAAAAGATGGCCTCATCACCGTCACGGTCAGCGCTCGTGGCGAGCTTGAGAAGTTGGAGCTCGACCCGCGCATCTACCGTCGTCCCGATTCGCGTGAGCTCGCTGAGTCGATCGTCGAGGTGACGCAGGCGGCCATCGCAGAGGCGAAAGAGGCCGTCATCGAGATCTTCGAGAAAATTGCCCCGCGCCAGACGCTGGAACGCCACATGGATGGCGACATAGAAGGAATCTCGAACGATATGCGTGCACGCATGATGGGCAGGGAGTAGACCAATGGCTAACAACGAAGTCACCATCAACCCACAGGGCGCTTCCAACGGAGTGGCGCAGTGGAAGGCAGCGGCCACGACCACGAACAGCAACTGGGAGACTTCACTCCAGAAGATCACCGACCTTCAGGCCAAGGCGCCATGGGGCAATGACGATGCCGGGGCAACGTTCGCCGGGAGCTACGAAGAGGGCAAGAAGTTCCCCACCGATCCCATCGCAGCCGAGCTCGTAAAGAAGGTCGTCGACACCGGGCCCAACGTCGAGACAGCCCTTGAGCACTCACTTGGGTCCGACAAAAGTCAGGCATCCAAAGTCAAGTGGAAGAAGTAGCTCCCGTTTGAGTCAGTACTCCCTGACGCTACTGATTCAGCAGGCGTGAAACCGCAGACCCGCCCGAAGGATAGATGTGCCTGAGAACCCGGCCGATGTTCAGCCGCTGTGGAGCGGCATGGACCTACCCGACTGGGCAAACGATCTCATCTCGATTGCGGTCAGCGGCGGCAAATGGCCCGAGGGCAGCGAGAGCTGGCTCTTCGACCTGTCCGATGCGTACAACGATCTATCCACGCACCTGAACGACGCGGTTCACGACCACACCGGAGCCGCGAATACCCTCTTGGACGCCTGGCAAGGTCCGGCTGCCGAGACCTTCCGCGAACTGTCGCAGCAATTGCTCTGGACCACAGGCTCCGGGCTTCCGGGTCTCGCCGAGGCTGCGAGCGTCTTCTCACAACAGACTCTCGCATTCGGCACCGAGACGCAGTACGGCAAGTACACAATCAACATCGCGTTCGTGATCGCCCTCATTGAATTGTTCATCGCCGTACTCGTGGCGTTTTTCACGTTAGGCGGCGGCACGGTCGCGATCGGAGCGGCGAAGCTGATCCTCGAGGAGGGGATCAAGGCCGCGCTTCAGAAACTCGTCGCAGCGGCCGCCCGAAAATTTGCGGTCAAAGAGCTCACGAAGGTTGCGCTCAAGAATGCGGTGAAGGTCGCTGTCAAGGACGCGACCAAGACCGCGGCTGAGAAAATCACCGTCAAGTCGGTCATGCGGGAGATGGCGACCGAGGCGGCTGAAGAGCTGGTTCAGGACGGCCTGGCTCAAGTCATGCAGATGAACCAGCAGACGCCGGGCGGACAAGACATCCGAAAGGATTTCGACTGGCAGCGCTCGATGGCCTCAGGTCTGGGCGGTGCGCTCGGTGGCGCCATGGGTATGCCGCTAGGCAAAGCACTGAGCAAGCCGGCATTCCGCGGCAAGGTCATCGGCAACATGGTGACTGCCATGATCAGCAATGGGATCAGCTCGCCAGTAGCAAGTCTGATTGCCAACGCGATCGTCTACGGCAAAGTCAACGGCCTCAACGTCACCGACTTCATCAACGCCGCGATCTCGGGTGGAGCGCGGTCGTTCGGCCATTCCGCGTTTGACCCAGGCTCGTATAAAGAAGTCGGACAAGCGATCCGAGCGGACATAGCAAACGCCCCCGCCACAAATCACGCACCGTCAACCAGCCCGGCCGTTGACACCGGGAACCAGGGCGCGACCGATATTGGAAATCAGGGCAGCACGGATAACCAAGGCTCGACCGATACGGGGAGCCAAACCGAAAACCAAGGCGCCACAGACAATCAGGGCAGCACTGACACCGGGAGCCAAGGCAGTACAGACGCTGGTAACCAAACCGGGAACCAGGGCACTACGGATAACCAGGGCGCGACCGGTAACCAAGGATCGACCGACACCGGTAACCAGACCGGGAACCAAGGCACCACGGACAACCAGGGTGCCACCGGGAACCAGGGCACGACCGACACCGGTAACCAAGGGTCGACCGACACCGGTAACCAGACCGAAAACCAGGGCACTACGGACAACCAGGGCACGACCGACACCGGTAACCAAGGATCGACCGACACCGGTAACCAGACCGGGAACCAAGGCACCACCGAAAACCAGGGCACTACGGACAACCAGGGCACGACCGACACCGGTAACCAAGGATCGACCGACACCGGTAACCAGACCGGGAACCAAGGCACCACCGAAAACCAGGGCACTACGGACAACCAGGGCACGACCGACACCGGTAGCCAGACCGGGAACCAAGGCACCACGGATAACCAGGGCGCGACCGACACCGGGAACCAGACCGGGAGCCAGGGTGCCACCGACACTGGTAACCAGGGCGCTACCGACACCGGTAACCAAGGATCGACCGACACCGGTAACCAGACCGGGAACCAGGGCACCACCGAAAACCAGGGCACTACGGACAACCAGGGCACGACCGACACCGGTAACCAAGGGTCGACCGACACCGGTAGCCAGACCGGGAACCAGGGCACCACCGAAAACCAGGGCACTACGGACAACCAGGGCACGACCGACACCGGTAACCAAGGGTCGACCGACACCGGTAACCAGACCGGGAACCAGGGCACCACCGAAAACCAGGGCACTACGGACAACCAGGGCACCACCGAAAACCACGGCACGACCGACACCGCAACCCAGAGTGCGTCGCAGAGCGGCAACCAGCAATCCACTAGTCAGCAGTCATCCGGATCCCCGGCCTCGACTACCGCACCAACTAGCGACGTATCCACCCAGTCAACGGACACGACGCAGCACAGCATCGCGACATCCGAACAGGGCTCAACGGCACCCAGTGAGGCTGCGCCATCCAACGAGACGGCCACCTCGACGGCCGACGTGACAACGGCGACCGAGTCGACAACCTCGCAAGACGGCCCTCCCCCTGGTCCGCCGGGTACGCCGATCAGCCCGGATCAGTCGGCGCCCGGCGGGCAACCGACGAACGATGCGCAGGTTGCGACCGACCCATCGGCGACAACAGACGACACTTCGCAGCAGCAAATGATCGGCGGCACGCCGGCCGGCATGAACCAGCAAAACATGCCGGCCGCGTCCCCAACAGCCTCCGATCGCGCGCGTACGACGGACCCCCGGTCTGCCCCGAACCAAGACGACTCGGCAGCACAGACAAGCGAGCCAAACCAGCCGTCGCAAGAGAGCCCCGACGAATCCGCTACAACCGAGCACGGGCCGTCGCCGGAGGCCACCACAGTCGAACACACCGCGGCCGAAGACACGACCGATCAGACCAGTGATCCGGACGAGAATTCCACGGCGCAACCCGATGAAGTGACGCCTGCACCAAGCGTCGCCGCGGCCGGTCCCACACCGAGCCAGGCGCCGAATCCCGGCAGCAACCAGAGCCGGGCGGCTGACCAGCACGGCCGGCCTTCCGCCCCGGATCAGCGTCCGGAAGCCAACCGTCATAGCGATCAGCCGGGCGCGCCGGACGGCGATGCGTTCACCGGCGGCGATATTCGTCCAAAGGCCCTCGGTGAGGATTGGGACTGGGCCGGCGACGCGTACGCCGCGGCACGCAACTCTTCAACCGATGTCGCGGCCATCGTCAGTAACACCGCGGATGTGGCGCGACCGGACGGCAAGACCGGATTCACCACGGACGAGGTGGCTCAGGTCAAGCAGCACCTCATGGTCGATGAGCACAAGATTGTTGATCGCTATACGGGCGAGGTGGAAACCAAACGATTCGATGCTGACCCGGACATCGCGGAGGCGTGGATCCGGCTCGCCACTGGGCGCCACCACGAGGCAGACATCACCCTGCTGATGCATGAGCTCACCGAGAGCAACATGATGACAGCAGATCCAGACATGACCTATAACGACGCACACGACGCGACTCAGCGGACGTACGCCTGGGACAGTGTGCGTCCCGAACCTACCCGTGAACGAATCAGCGACCTAAAGGGTGACCATGGCACTACTGATGTATCTAGTCAAAGTCCAGGAGACTCCACAAATGGTGGAGTACCAGTTCGGAACACAGGCGGAAGATCTGACGTACCGGGCAATTATCGACAAGAACGCCAAGACGGTGACACCCGGTCCGAAGACGCCGCAACGGGACGCCGACAAGATAGCCGGGTGGCTGATCTATCAGATGCGCAAGAAGCAGCTGACGGAGTGGCCGGAGCACGGGACGATAGCCTCGTAGCATCCACAGATACCAACTCCGATGACGCTGTCGTAGACCCGCTGGGTTCGATCAACGACCCGAACGCACTTACGTCGCACGGCACCCAGATCGCGCCGGAAGCACAAAACCTCAACAATGCAGTCGATCAAGCGACGCAGGAAATGTCGAGCAACCAGTTCGACCCCAATGACTTGCGACCCGCGGCTAGCAAACCATCGGCGACTCAGACCAGAACGATGCTTAAACACGGCATTGACGCGATGGGCAACGCAGCGTCAGACAGCGTCGTCGACACAATGCTCGACGGTGCTAAGCAAACGTTGTCCAAAGCACAGTTGGTCTCGTTCGCGCTGAACCTTCAACATGCCCTACCCTCCAGCCAGCAAATTGCAATCAACCCTCGGACGATGACCATTGCGGACATCAAGACTCAGGTGGCGACGCAACTAAACAGTCTCGGCCCGGCGGCAAAGGCCGACGCGGCCAAACTGCTGATCGACACCGTGAAAGCGGGCAAACCGCTCAACCGCATTCGAAATATCCAGCTCGAAACCTTCTTGCAGAATGTCGCCGATATCGCCAATAACAACGCGGCGGAGCTCGGCATCGAAGGACCTGGTAACTGGGTGGTCGCTACGAACGAGAAAGGTATGCGGGTTGGTCCCTCCACATACCAACAACAGATCACTGGCGCCATGGGTGGCATCGTTTACCAAGTGACGCAAGTCGTCGTCGACGCTAACGGTAACGAGCATCTTGAGAAACGTAACTTCGACGGTATTCGGTACGGCGAACTCACTGATGCGAAGGCCAACTACTTCGGCGTGTTCGACCCGAGTTACACGACCCCCGGCGATCCGGATTTCAGCGAGACGACGGATCGCGTCCGTGAGAACAATCTGCGCAGTCTCTGGCGAGGATTCCGTGGTGGACGGACCGCGGCGGACAACATCCTTGCCGAGGCGCGGGTGCAGCTCGAGGCTGCCGACGGGCATCGCGTTGTCTGGGTAACCCAAAACGAGCACCAAGCGCAGATCTTCCAACAGCTGTTCCTTGATCACGACGTCAACATCACCGTCCGCCACGAACCGACTCTCGCGCCGTCCGGCTCGAATCCCACTGGGTCTGAGCCGGCTACATCCGGTACGGCGGCCGAGGTGCCGGGCTCAGAGTTCAGCGGGGACTCGCGGATCCTGCCGAACCCCGACGCTGTCGCGCGTCAGATCGAATCGGACATGGCTGCGTCGTACCCAAATGAGGATCGCAGCAAGATCGCGGCATTCGCCGACGTCGTCACCGTTCAGCACATCGTCGACACGACCTACGAGGTCTCGAATACCGACGGCTCAGTGTTTCGCGTCGACATCCGTCCCGGGTCCACCCCGACCACGATGTCCGGCGGCCGGCCGGTGGCGAGCTTCGACCAGACTCATACCGAAGAGAGCGATCTCGCCGGCGCCGATGTCAACGTCTACACCGTGACTGTCTCGGACACTGCAGCCAGTCAGTCGATCGGGCGCGCGCTAGCTCACGAAATTGGCGAAATCGCCCAAATTGAGAAGGGAAATACGCGGCGCGAAAACCTTCTCACTGACCGCACCGTGCCCTCGCGGCCGCTGACCAAAGACGATTTGAGCGCACACGACCACGGGCGGATCAGCGAACTGCGTTCGCTTGAGCAAAGCATCGTCGAGACTACGGGCGCCAAGCAGAAGCATTTGATGAACGAGTTGTCGGCGCTTCTGACCCATCTCGGGCTCGATGCATCGGTCGACGGACCCAACCATCTTCCGGTCTCCCGCACGACGAACGACAGTGAGATCTCGCCGTTCGCTCGTCGCCTCGCCGGGCTGCCGCGTGATCTCGTTCCGATCGTCATACTGAGCAACATCAACCCTGATGCCTACGTCCTCAATCACGGCTACTCACCGTTGAGCGTCTACGTCACGCGGGGGCTGCTCCAACAAGGCGTGGCAGGTGTCGCAACCGGACTAGCTCGAAGCGTGGCGGGTGGGTTCAACCCCCTGGCCGTCATCAGCGGCGCGGTGACGGCAGTGGGACGCACCGTCGGCGGCGTCGTCCAGGGTGTCGGCGAGTCACGTAGCGCCCACCGCAGAGCGGCGCTCGGTGCCATCAACCAGTCCCTGTCGATCGCTCGCGGTACCCCGTTTGACCGTTCGGCAATGCGGCTGCAGAAAGCTGCGCTCGCAGAACAAGCGCGCCGCGCACTTGAAAATGGTGGCGGGCAGCCACTCCAGGCGAACCGCGCCAACCCGGACGACGATCGAGCCGGCGCCCTGCAAAAGTCCAACAAGGTCGCAACAACCCGATACTTCGGTGAGCGATACGGGGCCGCGGCGGCAACAGAACTCAGCGTGTCCGGGATCATGGACAACGCGGCAACGCATCTGGTCGTCGGTGGGGCCAGCATCTTCGACATGGCTTTGGGCGGCGCCGTCGGCAATGCCGTCGGCGCCGTCGGTTCAATCTTGAGCGAAAAGATACTGGCGCACGCAAACCAAGCGGCGAGCCAAGAACGTTCGTCGAGGAAGACCGAGATCGACACCGACCGCGCGAAGGTGATCGAGGACGTGCTGACGGTAACGGCCGCCGAACTCGACCAGGCGCTGGCCTCGCGCGCTCATGAGATCGCAAACCAACTCGACGCCGCTAGCCAGAACCAACACACTCCCGATACGACCTCGGCTAGGCGCGGCAGACCGGACCTGCGAGTTGTAACAGCAGAAACCATCGCCAAGTTTCAAGAACGTTTCGGCATCGGCGCCGACCAGGAGGCCAGGATCGCCGAACTCGCCACGCTCGCTGAGGCCGCCCGCGAGACTCGCCCCTTTGGAAACCTGCGAACGTCGGCTACGCCAGAAGAGTCGGCGTTGCATGACGCCCTCGCCGAACTCGACATGGCGCCCGACCGTACGGGCAGTACGGATGTGCCGATCGATCCGACGACAGCGCATCACTGGGCGCATCGCTGGTTTGCGCTTCAAACCCCGGGGTTATCTGACCGACTCGCGGCACTCACGAATCTTCCATACAGCACGGCATCGATGCAATCGCACCTACTCAAGGGCACCGCGTCGACCGGTCTCGGCGCCGGCGCCGGTGTCGCGGCGTACAACGCGGTCATCGGTACCGGCCCACTCGAAATTCTCATCGAGTCCATCATCAGTACCGCAGTCGTCGGACCGATAGCTGGCGCTGGAGAGCAAATCACGGGCATCTATGCGGAGAACCGAGCCGCAGCGATCAACCCACGCAGACACCGGATCTTGCCATCGGACCTGGCGAAGTTTGAACCCGCTCTCCGGGCAATGGACGAAACGCTACAGAGCGAACTAACCAAACAGAACCGCATCTTGAACATCATCGACGAAAACGTCTCGTCCGATCTCGCCCCGTCCAATGACCAAGAAAGCAGTGGATTCCACACCGCGCTGTTCGAGACATACGGTCAGCAGGAGCCCGAAGCGGCGCCCTTTGTGCCTGCTCGTCGCACGTTCTTCTCGAGAGTCTTCGCGCCATCGGCGATCGGGAGCGCGATGAACGCGGGAGGTTTTACCTCGATCTATGGTGGAGCGGCGGGTGTGATCGGCGCGCTCGCCGGTGGTGTCGGCGACGGCCTGGTCAAACACGACGCCGCACGCGCCGAAGCGGCACGCAAACTCCAACTCGACCTATTCATTAATGACGCTCGCGCGGCGATCCAAGAGAGCATCGCGACGAAGGCAGCGCAACGTCAGGGAAAACAGGTCGAACTGGAAACTGCGCCTGTAGAAGTCGAGTCAACGCCGTACGAAACCGATCCGCACGTCCTCGTGAACGAGACACCACCGGCACGGGCTTACACGTCCGAGTCGGGCGGCATGCGCATGACCCCGGACCTAGATCGAATGACAGCGACGATCGTGTTGTCCACAGACGCATCACCCGCCCCTGAGACCGGTCCCGCGCAATCGGCCTCGCCCCGGTCCGCCGCCGAGTCGACTCACGGGGTCGCTACGCCTCGCCACGCGCCCACGCGCACCGCCGAGGCGGTGCGGCAAGCACGCACAGCAAGCGATTCGATCACCCCAGATGTCCAACGACACCTCGATCTGGTCGCTCAGGCAGCGGTCGATACTGCGCGGGACGCGGTCCGTTCGAGTAGCAATAATCCTGATGCGCTCGCCAGGGCGAATAGCGCGCAACAGCACGCGTCATCGGCGTCCGCCGCCCTCGCGGCGGCCAATTCGTTTGCGACCACGGCGCACGAGGCCGCTTCGCGCGCCGAACAACTCATCGACTCCGAGCCTGCAACCGCACGGCGCATCGCCCGCGACGGATTGACTGCCGCCAGCGAGTTTCATCGACAGGCCGGTCTCGCACATCAACACGCAAACAGGGCCCACGTGGACGCGCGAATCGCACATGTTGTGTCGGCAAGCAGCGCGGCGACCTCTGTCCGCGCGGAGGCAGATCGCCTTGTTGAGCACGCGGCGTACGACGCCCATTTCGAGCGCCATCGCACGACGTACGCCGACCTCGCAGCGAAGATCGACACTGCAGATCCCACCGACCCAGGTCTAACGCCCGAGCAGACCGTGGCTCTAGCGCAGACCGCATCGCGCGACGCATCACCCCGGATGTTGGGCATCGTGCACGCGTCGATCGGCGCGGCCGAGACAGAGGTGCTCGCCGCAAGCGAGAACATCGATGCAACAGTCGAGGCCGCCAACGATGCGGCGGTCTCGGCGCGGCAGTCGCTCTCGAACGCCAAGTCAGCTGCCGCTGAGGCAGAACGGCTCGCCGCACAGGCAAAGCAGCAGGCCGCCGACGCCGCCGCAGCGTTCGAGACCGATCCGGACGCGGCCCAGCGGCTCGCTAGGGGTTCGATGGAGTCAGCATTTGGATACCACGACGAGTCTGTGCGCGCCTACCACCACATCGCCCTAGCTCATTCCAACGCGCGGGCCGCAATGCGAGCCGTTGGTCTCACGCCAACCAGCTCTCCGGCCGATGAGGGCAGGCGCGTTCTCGGCCACGAGGCTAACCGCAGTTTCCATGCCGCACGGCTCGGCTGGCTCGGGCGGCTCACCGGTCAGCCAGGATTCGGCAATCCCAACGCGGAGGGCGTCGACGTCGCAGAATCGACCACGCCACTCACGCCGGTCCGCCCCGCCATGGAGCAGCCTGGAGTGTCGGAGCCACGACCGTCAGAACAGCCGTTTGATCTCAATGCACCGTATATGCCGGGGCCACGCTCCGATGGATCCGTCGACGCCACTCCGCGGCAGGAGGCAGAACCAGACCGGCCGCAGTACCGGCGCAAGCTTCGCGACATCATCAACACCCCGGGTCTTCTCGACGACGCTTGGGATCGCTACGAACGGCGCGGGCCCTTCAAGCCGACCCACCAGGATCCGCCGCCGGCGCCGGGCGAACGACACACGCCAACACCCGAACCCACTCGACCCATCCCCGATCCTGATCGTCCGGACCCGGATCGGAACGATCCCACTCATCCAGACCCGAACCCGACCGGCCCCGAGCCGGTCGATCCGCCGCGACCGGATCCTCGGCCCACGCATCCTGCGCCTACGCCGGACCCTTCGCCGCACCCCGGTCCGGATGATCCGACAAACCCACACGAACCACCACACAACTCTCTCGACCCCGGTGACATCACCGATCAGCCAGCCGCCAATAGCGGGCTCGCTGCGGCGATCGCTGCGTTGCGGCGAGCCGCTGAGAACCTCGGCATCGAGCTGCGTGTGTACGACGACGGGCGCGCACTGCTGATCATCCCCGGGCAAGAGCCGATCCAGCTCATCCTTTCCGAGGACGCATCCGATCCTGACGAGGCACTCGACGTGACGCGAGACGGTCGGGTGATCTCGGTGATCGTCAACCGCAACGCATCGATCGCCGACATTAGCCTCGACATCGTTGCCGGCGTCACAGCCATCATTGAGGACGCTCTCGGTGCACCACAGTCGGCACCGGTCCTGCAGCCTGGCGCCGTACCGGCACCAGGGAGTCCACTAACGATCGCCGACCACCAAGCGATCGCGGGCCTCCGCGAAATTGTCTTCTTACTCGCGGACGCAACCGACCACGACCGCCCGGTGCTCGAGACTTTGCTTAACCACCGGGTCGATGCGATCGGGCTCGACCTGGACACGCCGCACGCCGCCGAACGCCGCGCCTTCCTGCCGGACGACTTGCTGGAAACGCTAGGCGACTACCTGCCGGATTGGCACTCAGACAATCCGGCTGCGACGGAGGCGGGCGTGAGCGGCGGACGCGGTGATGGCAACGCACCGAACGATTTCTGGGATGCGGTGGAACGAATCGACCAAACCTCAGACTGGTCACCGCGCTAGCAGGTTTCCGATCTAGCTTGGGGGAACTGGGCGATGTCGTTCACGTACGACGACGTCCAAGTATCCTGCCCCGTGGGCGATGTAAGCACGGATATCGGATAACACTTGCGGGACAAGCGTGGCCGGGGGCGCGTCGGCGTACGGACCCTCGGTAACAGCGCCCGCAATACATTCACACGCATCCCAGATGGAATCGAACTGATTCGACATCTGCCAGAATTCGATCTGCGATTCCGGCATCTGCATCACCGGCCGATCTCGCAGTCCGATGACGGACCGATCCGGTCGGGTGGCAGTGTTACCAAGACCGAGGAGCATCGGGTCGAATCTATGAGTCTTGGCGAACGCCGTACGCTCCTCGCTGGAGTCGCCGACGAGCGCGAGCAACCCGTAATCCAGAAGTCGAGCAATCGCCTCGTTTGCCGCTATATCATAGAGATCGGCTCGCGCCGGCACGATTCCTGCGGTCCACGGGTCGCGCCCCTCCACCGAATTCCGAAGACTCTGGACGACCTGGCCGACAGTCCATGGCACCGACCAGTCGTGGCTGAGCGAACCGTGCGCGGCCGCCCAAAACTCGAAATCAATCCCCTGCGTAAGGCACACTGGCTCCCAGCCGCGGCGGATCGAGCGAGTCTGATCGTCGGTGCCAGCGCCGAAATAGCCGGCGAAATAGCCGACTGGGTAAACCACCGCGGTGTCGCGATCCATCAGACGGCCCCGCCTTCGATGTCCATCACCGGGCTGTGTGTTCCCGACCGGTCCCGGGCGATGTCGAAGTACATGCCATCCGCGGCAAGGAAATCGTGCGCACCGAGCAGGAAGTACTCCATGAGCAACCGCGGATCCGTCCGCTCAGGCGCCGACGCACCGTCCTTGGCCGCGAGGGCAGCTGAGGCCACACACGCCGACCACAGATTTTCATCGAGATGTGCCCAGACATACAGGTCGTAGATCGGCCTGGTTGTCTGGATGAACGCCTCGTTCGCGAGCCCGACACTGAATACGTCCGGATCGTCAATCGTCGTGCCCAACCCCAACATCAGCGGCACTGGGCGAAACACCAGCGAGAAGTCGATCGATTCGTCGGTCCCGAGGCCAATGTCGTAAAGCATTGTCCATTCGATTAGCCGATCGATGACAGACTCGACATCGGTCAAACCGCGCGCAGTCGCGGCGGCCGCCACGTCTGCGCGGGACCATTCCTCACCCCGCCCTATGGAGCCGTGGGCCAAAGACCACACGACGTACTCCGAAGCGTCGAACTCCACCATCTGCTCGCCCACTCGGACCCGAAAAGTCGGGTCGCTGTCTTTGTCTGCGAAATGTGCGCCGAGATCGTGGCCTACGGGCAGCAAGACCCGTGGAAGCCGTATCTCTGTCATTCAGGGCCTCCGTGATCATCGGCAGCAGGTTGTTCGGCGGCGGCGACCGGAGTGCGCCGCGACCGCTGTGGGGGAATTGACGGAGCGACCCGATCGACGTACGCCACTCCCCGAGAGACGAGCATCTGAATGTATCCGAGCACCTCACTCAGGTGCGATTCACGTGACAGGTGCGGTTGTGCCGTACCTTCGGGACGGTGAAACATTGTCGTGGCCGCGGTCCAAATGTCCGGTGCCAGCGGCCCCCATTGCCAGAAGTCATACGAGGCTTCATCCACGACCGCGATCGGCGTTTGCCCGACGATGCCGAGGCTACGAGTTCGATCGTCTGCGTCGCTCGCACCTAGACCCGCCATCAGCGCATGTAGTCGGTGCGACTTGGCAAAGTCCGTCATCTCTTGGCTGTCGCCAAGAACTACAACCAGCCCGATGCGGCACATCGCCGAGAGCCTCGACTCGAAGTCGGTAATTCCGATGTCGTCGGCCGCGCGAACAAGATCGCGCATGGTCCATCGGCCGCGTTGCCCGGACCATGCGCCGTGCGCAAGGTGCCACAAGTCGACGTCGTTCTGGTCGACGATCTCGCCCTCCTGCCAGCCCATCCGGACGAGATGTGCGCCCGGTTCGGTCTGGTCCGCGTCGTACGTCGCCCCGAGGTACTGCCCGACTGGAAGTACGACCGCTCGCGCACTGTCCACTGCGCTGGCTCTCATGCCCCGACCGTGTCAGAAAGGCGCTCGGCTGCATGATCGAAATAGACGACGTTTACGCTCAAGAACTCATGTATATCCGCGAGAAGAGTGCGAAGCACATCACCGGTTTCGCCTTCTCGCGTCGCCTCTGCAGAACCGACATCTGACAGGTCGAGCACAGCCTCTATCAAAGTCCCATACATAGCGGAGCGGGTTACCAACCGATAGGTTTTGCTCGTCATCGTCACCAAAGGGCTGTTGGGAAATCCCACGGCGAATCGGTCCGGGTAGTCCGGCGAATTGCCCAGACCCATCATGAGCGGTCGCATCCGGTGGGTACGGGCGAACAGAAGCCGTCCGACGTCATCGGTCGGCACCTCTTTGAGAAGCCCTATATCGACTAGCGACGCAATTGCGCGATCAGGCTCGGCTACCCCGGAGCGCTGCAGCTCAATATGCACGGTCCGGGACGTCATCAGCGGCGTACGGCGACCGCGGTCTCCATGCGCGAGCAGCCACGCACCGAACTGTTCGTCGGTCAGTCGCGCAATAGTGTTGCCGACACGGACCCGGAAGTTGGGCTGCATATCTGCTGCGCGGCCATTCGTGCCAGCGGTTTCTGCGGCGCGACTGAAATCCATACCTAAGGGTTGTCCGATTGGGATCAGCATCGCGATCGGGGTGTCTGCAGCCATCGAGTTAAGCCTACCGGAGTAGCCAGAAGGCCCGCTTGAGATTACATCGCGGATCGCGGAAGCAACAACAGCACGGCAGCAGCACCTGCGGTGATTGCCATAGAGACAACGATCGTGACGGTGTAGGACGTCGCATCGATCAGCGCACCTGCGAGCGGCGAGCCGAAAAGCCCGCCTAACCCTGCCGCCGTATACAGCGCGCCAAGTACGCCGCCAAGCCCGACCGTGCCGTAGAGACCGGCGACGACGGCCGGTGTGAGCGCGATGAAGCCTCCATACCCAACGCCGAGGACGATCGCGTAGATCACGAGAATGACGAAACTGCCACCAGCGGTTAACCACAGTATGAAACTCGCGGCAATCGTGGCAAAACTGAGCTGGGTAAGGCGAACCGCGCCGAGGCGGTTGCCGAGCGCTCCGAGTCCGAGTCGTCCCACCACGCTGGCGGCACCGATGATCCCGACGAGCGCCGAAGCAGGACCGACTGCGACGCCGTGCCCAGTCGCATAGTCCTTCAGGAACACAAAGGGGACAAACAACGTCAACGACATCAGGAAAGTTGCGGCGTACAAGATGATGAACCCGCGATCTCGCATCGTCGTACGAACCGGCACCTGATCGGTGGTGACGCCACCTGGTGGACGACGCGCGGCCACCGCTGCAAGCAGCAGGAGGACCGCTCCAGCGATGCCGAGGATGACGAACGAGTTGCGCCACCCGTGCGCGCGGATCAGCGCTGAGGACAGGGGTGCGACCACGAGGGTACCCATACCAATGCCCGAGACTGCCACACCGAGCGCCGCGGTCCGGTGCCGCTTGAACCAACCGCCGACGAACGCGACCATCGGCACGTAGGCGCACGCGGTCGCGACGCCAACACCGACGCCATAGGTGAGATAGCCGACCCAGATGGAGTGCACCCGGGACGTCGCAACCATGCCAAGCACCAGGAAAATCGCCGAGACAATGAGCAATGGGCGTGGCCCCCACCGGTCGCCGGCCTTCCCCGAGACCAGGCCTAGACCAAAGTAGAACGCCGTTGTCACGGCAAACATGAACGCGGTTGCGCCGCGGCCGGTGTGGAAGTCTTGCGCCATCGACTCGAAGAACGAGCCAAAGCTATACACAAGTCCGAAAACGACAAATGTGCTCAGGAACGTCGCGGCGACAACCAACCAGCCGCGCCGCGAATCCAGTGCATCGTCCGGGACCGTCACGGCGTCCGCGGCCGTCATGCCGCGCGCGGTGCATACATGATGACCGCGACTCCGACGAGGCAGATAAGTGCGCCGATCACGTCGTATCGATCCGGCTTGAACCCATCGATGACCATCCCCCATGCCAGTGAACCTGCGACGAAGACACCGCCGTACGCCGCAAGAATTCGTCCGAAGTTAGCGTCGGGCTGCAGCGTGGCGACGAAACCGTAGAGCCCGAGAGCGACGACCCCTGCGCCGATCCACGCCCAGCCACGGTGTTCTCGCACCCCCTGCCAGATCAGCCACGCACCGCCGATCTCCGCGAATGCGGCAAGGACGAACAGCACCAGCGAGCGCACAACGGTCATACTCGCCGAGCCTACATACCTGGCCCACGGACGCGCGACGCGCACGACTAGGCGGCGCTACCCCGCCGTTCGTTTCACCGCGTCGACCAAATCGGTCATGATCGAAGCGCCAACCGGAGTCGCGCCAAGGGTCCACAGAAATCCGTGCACCATGCCGTCGAACCGCTTGGCGACGACCGGCACGCCCGCCTCGGTGAGGCGCTTGGCGTAGGCCTCCCCCTCGTCGCGCAGCGGATCGAATTCGCACGTGGCGACGTACGCCGGTGGCAGGCCGCTGAGGTCGGTTGCGCGTGCCGGACAGATAAATGGATCCGGCCCGAGCTCCATCGCGCCGAGATAGTGCGCCCAGAACCACTGCATCGCGCCACGGGTGAGCAGGTAGCCCTCCTTGTTGTCGTCGTACGACGGAGTGCTGAAGTCAAAGTCGATCACCGGGTAGGCCAGCAGCTGGGCAGCGATCGCGGGGCCCTTGCGGTCGCGCGCGGCCAACGACACAGCGGCCGCGAGGTTGCCACCTGCACTGTCGCCAGCGACGCAGAGCCGAGCGGCGTCACCACCGAGTTCGGCAGCGTGTTCGGCCACCCAGGCGGTCGCAGCGTAAGAGTCGTCGAACGCGGCCGGATAGCGGTGCTCAGGGGCGAGCCGGTAGTCCACCGACACCACGACCGCACCGGCGGCGTTCGCAAGCGCGCGGCAAGGTCGGTCAACGGTCTCGAGGTTGCCGATGACCCAACCGCCGCCGTGGAAGAAGACGACGATCGGAAACGGGCCATCGCCAGACGGCGTGTAGATGCGTACCGGGATATCGCCGGCGGGACCTGGGACAGAGCGGTTTTCGACCTTCGACACGTCTTCGGGTTCGCCCTGGAGTCCTTCGAAGGCGGTCGTCGCCTCCCGCGCTTGCGGAACTGTCATCTCCTCAAACGGCGGTGCTCCCTGCGCGGCCAATCCGTCGAGTAGTTGCTGGACTTCGGGATGCACGGGCATGTTGCCTCCATGAGTGACGACGTACCGGACGGGGACGCGCTTGATCGGCCCCCTCCAGCACTATGGCACGCCTCACAGCCGTTGTCATTACGTCATGATCCGGGCGGAGTCTCTCCCCGGCGGATTGACACATCGGGCCGCTGCAATACCGCTCACGAATGGCCGGGGACAAACTCGCTGCCGGCCAATCGTCTACCAGGCGTCGACGAACCGGGACCGTTTCGCGTTGGACCATTTGGTTTTGGGAACCGGGGGAATCGCCGACAGGATTGTCCGCCGCGTGTCGATCGGATCGATCACGTCATCCACTTCAAGGTGCATCGCGACGTTGATCGCACCACCGCGTTCGTACATCTGCCCAACGAGTTCTTCGTACCGAGCGTTGCGTTGCTCCGGGTCTTCGATGGCCTCAAGCTCCTTACGAAAGCCGAGCCGTACGTAGCCCTCAAGCCCCATGCCGCCGAACTCGCCGGTCGGCCAGGCAACAGTCAGGCGCGGCGCGTGCAGCGACCCGCCGACCATCGCCATGGCACCGAGCCCGTAGGCCTTGCGCAACACGACCGCGGCGATCGGCACGCTCACGTTCGCGCCCGCGAGGAACATCCGGCTGAAATGCCGGACTGCCGCGGCCTCCTCAGACTCCGGACCGACCATAAACCCGGGCGTGTCGCACAACGAGACGATCGGGAACCCGAATGCATCGCACAGTTGCACAAACCGCGCTGCCTTGTCTGATCCGTCCGAGTCGATCGCGCCACCGAGGACAGCGGTATTACTGGCCATCACGCCGACGGCGCGGCCCTCGATCCTTGCCAGCGCGGTAATGATTGTCTGGCCGAAGTCCGCCCGCAACTCCAGCACGCTGTCGACATCACAGACCAGTTCGACGGCGCGGCGTACGTCGTACGCACGCTTGCGGTTCTCCGGTACGACGTGCCGCAGTTCGCGCTGATCGTGCGCCTGCCATTCGGCCACGTCACCTTGGAAGTACGACAGGTATTTTTTCGCAACCGAAATGGCTTCGGCTTCGTCCTTGACGGCGAGGTCGACGACACCATTGGCACGCTGTACGCCGATCGGGCCGATGTCGGTCGGTTTGAAGACACCGAGACCGCCACCTTCAATCATCGCCGGGCCCGCCATGCCGACGTTAGAGTCTTCGGTCGCGATGATGACGTCACAGCAGCCCAGCAAGGCGGCGTTTCCGGCGAAGCACGGACCGGAAACGATGCCGATCGTCGGCACCTTCCCGCTCAGGATGCCTAATGCGGTCCAGGTGTGGGTGACCAGACCGCCGGCCTTCGGCGGATCGAGGTCGCCGGGACGCCCACCGCCGCCCTCGGCGAACAGGATGACTGGCAGCTCACTCTCCTTGGCCACATGCAACATGCGGTCGGTCTTGTGGTGGTTGAAGTAACCCTGGGTGCCGGCGAGCACGGTGTAGTCGTAGGCCAGCACGGCGCACTGGGAGCGGTCGGCGCCGAACTGATCTCCGTTAATGTGCCCCACACCGGTGATCATGCCGTCGGCCTGAGTGTTGTGTATCAGGTCATCGAGCGACCGACGACCGCGCTGCGCGGCGACCGCGAACCCGCCGTACTCAACAAAACTCCCGCTGTCGCACAGGCCGTCGACGTTCTCCCGGGCGGTCTGGTTACCGGTACGCCGGCGCTTCTCAACCGCCTTCGGCCGGGATTCATCGAGTAGCAGCTTCTTACGGGCCTGCACATTTGCCAGGTCCGCGCGGATCCGATCCAGGTCAAGTTCGCTGACTACGACCTGATCGTCATCATCGGCCTCGGAAGCATCGAGGTAACCGACGGGCGCGCCGGCATCCACCACGGTGCCTTCCTGCACGGTGATAGCGATGATCCGGCCGCCGGACGGCGCCGCGACGACGTGTTGCATCTTCATGGACTCGATCAGCACCACAGTCTGACCGGCGAAGACTTGATCCTCGGGCGCGACCTCGACTGCCGTGATCACACCGCTCATTGGCGCCTCAAGCGCCCGTGCGCCCTCTGGGATGTCAGCCACAGAAGCGGTTTCGGCACTCGGTTGCGGCGCGGCCATTGCGGCCTGCTGCGGTTCCAGTTCCTTCGCGTGCTCCGCGAGCTCCTTCGCGTGCAGGTCGACGTACTGAGTGCTGGCCGCGGCCCGCATCCCATCCGAGGCCAAGATGGCTCGCTGATAACCGATGTTCGTCGACACCCCGCCAATCACGGTGTCCGCAAGCACAGCGTCAGCGAACCGTAGTACACCGTCCAGGTCGCTCGCGCGGTCGTGCACGATGATCTTCGCCAGCATTGAGTCGAAACGCGGGTTGATCGCGTAACCGGCGTACGCCGCCGAGTCGACGCGTACGCCGCGGCCGGACGGGAAACTCAGCTCGCCGATTGTGCCGGCCTGTGGAAGCGGCTGGCCGTTCTTGCCCATCTTCTCTGCGTTGATGCGTATTTGTATGGCATGCCCAGCCGGTTCCGGTATGTCTTCCTGCCGCAGGCCGAGCGCGTCTAGCGCGTGACCGGTGCAGACGTTGATCTGGTCGCGCACCAAGTCGCGGCCTAGCACCTCTTCGGTCACTGTGTGCTCGACCTGGATGCGCGGATTGACCTCCATGAAGAACCATGCGTCGCCGGCGACCAAGAACTCGACAGTCGCTAGCCCGCGGTAAGACAGCGACGACAGCATCCGTACGGCGGCCTGCGCCATCGCTTGCCGGATCTGAGTTGGGACCGCGCTCGCTGGTGCGACTTCGACGAGCTTTTGGTGCCGACGCTGCATCGAGCAGTCTCGGTCATACAGGTGCGTCACTGCACCGGTTCCGTCACCAATCGCCTGCACCTCAACGTGTCGCGGCGACCGCACCAACGCCTCGACGTACACCTCGTCGCGGCCAAAGGCCGACTTCGCCTCACTTTGGCACGCCTCATATGCCCGCTCGAGCGAGTCCCGGTCCCGTACGACCCGCATACCGCGCCCGCCGCCGCCGTACGCCGCCTTGATGATCGCTCCGGCATACGGACCGTCATCGGTGAGGCCGTGGTCATCAACGAAAGAGGCGACTTCGTCGAACGTCGACCCGGCAGATGTCCCGGGCACGGTTGGAATGTCCAGTTCCGCGGCTAACGCCCGCGCCTGGCCCTTATCACCCAGTCGGTCCAGCACCTCTGGATCCGGGCCGATGAACGTGATCCCGGCCCCCGCGCAGGCCCGAGCCAGCTCAGGGTTCTCCGAGAGAAATCCATAGCCGGGGTGCAGCAGGGTCGCGCCGGCCCGCTTCGCCGCCGCAATGATCTGCTCCGTGTCGAGGTACGCCGCCGCGCCGTTACCCGGTAGCTCGACCGCCTCGTCGAGACGGCCAACGTGGAGCGCGTCCGCGTCGTCGCTTGAGTGCACGGCCACGGTACGCAGACCCATAAGTTGCGCGGTGCGAGCGACGCGCAATGCGATCTCTCCGCGGTTCGCGATCAGAATGGCTTGCGGTGCTTCGTTCATACGATTTACGCTCCGGGGTTCGGTGCTGAGGATTGCTCGAATATATCGGCGCTAGGCCGAGCAGGTTATGGCGCGGCCCACACTCATCGGCCACGGTGCCGTACGGTCGGTTCAGGTCCTATTGCCTCCAGAGAAGAGTTGTTGATGGACAACGCGCAGATCCGAGCCATGCACCGCAGCCTCGAGGCGTATCACGGAATGATCTACTTTGTTCCCGAAGCGTCTGCGGCGTACGCCGACCTCGGAATCCACGGCAGGATGGGCTACTTTGCCTCTCGCTCCGCCGCCATGGGACCGGTCGGCCCCGAAACTGTGATCAGCACATTCTTCAACTTCAATCCCGAGCTCGTGTACGCCGCCCTTCCGAAGGCGTGGAGTCTGGCGAGTCCCGAACAGCTCCTTGCGGCCAGAATCGGCGCCGCCGATTCTGCATTACGCAGGGTGCTCGGCGACGCTGTCGAAGGATCCGAGATCGCGGAGGCCGCCGAACTTGCGAAGACCGCTACGAGCGGCTGCTATCTAGAAGGTCATCCGCTCTACGCCGGACACGCCGCGCAGGACTGGCCGACCCAACCGCACCTGGTTCTATGGTGGGCGCTGACGCTGCTGCGCGAGTTTCGCGGTGACGGTCACATCGCCGCAATGACCACGCAGGGTCTCTCTGGAATCGAGGCCCTGGTCATCCACCAGGCGACCGGTGCCCTGCCTCCGGGCACGTTGCAGACCACTCGAGCATGGTCAGACGAAGCATGGGCCGCCGGCGTCGCGTCGGTGCAGAACCGCGGCTGGCTCAACGGCGCCGGCGAACTCACTAAGGACGGATTGGCGGCGCGCCAGTGGGTCGAGGACTGCACCGACGAACTGACTGCTGGTTGTTGGGAGCCTCTCGGCGAGGAGGGGTGCGCCCGGCTGCGCGAATTGGCACGTCCGCTCGTCAAGGCGCTACTGCCGGAACTGCCCGGCGGCGGGAACTGGCTCAAGAAGCCCTAATCGCTGACCCCGAATGCAGGAGGCTTTTGTGCTTAACCAGCAGTTAAACGACGCGGTTGGTGTCATCGAACTTGCCCGACCCGAGCGGCGTAACGCCCTTAACGTCGCGTTGTGCGACGCGCTGCGCGAAGCGGTGACATCGCAGATCGACGACGGTGCTCGCGTCATCGTTATCACCGGACAGGGCACCAGCTTCTGTTCGGGAGCCGACTTGGATGCGGCGTACGACGACGAGTTCTTGCAGGCGCTCTACGGAATGCTCGAGACAATCCGCAACGCCCCGATACCGGTGATCGCCGCCATAAACGGTCCGGCGATCGGTGCTGGCACGCAGCTCGCGATCGCATGCGACCTGTGCATCGCGTCGGAAAGCGCGGTCTTCGGCGTACCCACCGCAAAGAACGGCCTGGCCGTCGACCCCTGGACGGTACGCAGCCTTGCGTCGTTGATCGGCGGTGGCCCGGCTCGTCTGCTGCTGATCGCAGCCGGAAGCCTGTCGGTCACGGAGGCCGCGTCGTACGGTCTGGTGCAACGCATCGGCAGCCTTGAGGACGCGCTTGAGTGGGCCGCCCAGGTCGCCAAGCTCGCGCCATTGTCAGTGGCCTACTCCAAACGCGTCCTCAATGACATGGATGACGAGCAGGATCGCGAAACGGAGCTCTACGCCCAGTTCAAGGCCTGCTTCTTCAGCGAAGACGTCGCCGAGGCCAGAGCGGCGCGCAGCGAGAAGCGCGCGCCGCTCTTTCGCGGCAAGTAGCTACCTGCGCAGCTTCTCGATCATCGTCTGGATCCCGGGCTGAGTCGCGGTGTAGGCCTGCGCCCAGGTCTCGAACTGCAGCGCGGCGTCGAATCCGCTGGTGTCGGCCAGCTGTACGGCGGTCTTGATGTTGCGCACCAGTCGCGGGTCGATGCCGACCGTCGTCTTGGCAAGTTTCATCGCGGCCGCGAGCGGGTCGTCGCTGAGCTCCGCGACCATGCCCCATTCGTAAGCCTGCTGACCGGTCAGGCGGCCGCCCTCAAGCAACAGCTTCAAAGCGCGCTGTTTGCCAAGGGTTTCGACCAGCATCGGCGTACATCCGCCGCCCTGGTGCAATCCAATGCGCGAGAAGGTGGCAGCGAAGTCCGCCTCCGGGTGCGCGATCACGATGTCGGCGACAAGCGCGAGATTGAGCCCGGCGCCGATGGCCGGGCCGCTGACCGCCGAGATCACCGGAATCTTCAACGCGCGCAAGGCAAGGAAGCTGTGATAGACGACGTCTCCGAGATGGTCGCGGATGTCATTGACGTCATCGCCCATCGTGCCGAAGACATCTGGCAGATCAGCACCGGCACAAAACGCGCCACCCTCGCCGGTGACGACCAATACCTGCGCACTCTTGTCGCGCTGCAGCTCGTCGACCTTGAGCGCCATCTCCGCACACAACGCGTTGTTCAGCGCGTTCTTTTTCTTCGGATTGTCGATGCTTAAGACGCGGATACCGTCACCGGCATCGGTCAATTTGATTCCCGCCATTATTCTTCCTTCTGTTGTGAAAGACTCGCCTTCCGCGACTACACCAAAGGCTCTTTGATCGTCATGCCATCATCTCAGACCACCTCACACACGCTGGGCCGCGTGTTGATCCTTGGAGGTACGTCGGAAGCGCGCGCGCTGGCCGGGGTACTGGTGCGCGACGGGTACGACGTCATCAGCTCACTAGCCGGACGCGTCAAGAACCCTGCGCTGCCGGACGGCGCCGTGCGAATTGGCGGCTTCGGTGGTCCCGAAGGTCTGCTGGATTACCTACGCACCAGCGATATCTGCCTCGTCGTCGACGCGACACATCCATTCGCAGCGCGCATCTCAACGTCCGCGGTCGCCGCATGCGACCGCGGTCAGGTGCCGATACTGCGGCTGGCCCGGCCCGGATGGGGGTCTCGCGCAGCTGCGGGCTCGTGGACGTGGGTCAACAACCACGATGAGGCGGCACGGGCGGCGCTCGGGGAATCGCGGCGGGTGTTCCTGACCACTGGTCGGCAGAGTATCGACGATTTCCGTGAGCTGAATGCTGAGTTCGTCTTGCTCCGCGTGGTCGATCCGCCGCAGTCAGCACTCCCTGACACGTGGCAAGTCCTCACCTCGCGTGGCCCCTACAACCTCGACGGCGAACGTCTGCTCCTCCGCGAGCACCGTATCGATACGCTTGTCACAAAGGATTCCGGCGGTGCGCTCACGGCCGCAAAGCTAGACGCCGCAGGCGAACTCGGCGTGCACGTGATTGTCGTACGCCGCCCGGAGTACGACGAATCGGTCCCTCAGGTCGCCTCCACGGTCGACGCCGCCGCGTGGGTGCGCAGAGCTATCGCCGTACGCCGATGACGACGGCGGTGACCAGCGCCGCGACAGACACGATCTCGCTGAGTTTGACCGCTCGCACGATGTCTTCCGGCGTCGGAGCCGGGCCATCGCCAAGCGTGCCCCGGTCCTCACGCTGTCCGGCGTACTCGTTGACGCCGCCGAGCGTGACGCCCAGAGCCCCGGCAAACGCGGCCTCGACCGGCCCCGCATTAGGGCTGGGATGCCGTCTCGCGTCGCGGCGTACGACGGTCAAAACCTGTCTTACGCTGGCGCCAAACGCCGGCCCCGCCAACGCGGTGTACGCCGCCGCCGCGCGCGCCGGCAGAAAGTTGGCAATGTCGTCGATACGTGCCGCCGCCCAGCCAAACTTGCGATAACGATCCGACTTGTGGCCCACCATCGCGTCGAGAGTGTTGATCGCCCGATAGCCAAGCAATCCTGGTATGCCAGCGATCCCGCCCCACAAGAGCGGCGCGACAACGGCGTCTGAGGTGTTTTCGGCGACGGACTCCAAGGCCGCTCTGGCAATCTGAGCGGCGTCGAGTCCACTCGGGTCGCGCCCGACGAGGTTGCGGACTTGGCGACGCGCCCCTTCCAGGTCACCGCGCTCCAGGTACGCCGCGATCTGCGTCGCCTCTCGTCCGAGCGAGCGGCCGCCGACGACGGCCCACGTGCTCAGTCCAGTGGCCGCGATGCGAGCGATCCGGCTTCCGCGGGTCATCCGCTGCATGCCTGCGCCTAACGCGATCGTGCCCGCGATCAGCGTCCCGGCATAAGCCGCACCCCGGGAGGCCCGGTCGGCGTATGCCAGGCGCTCCAACGCGCCGGCCACCGAGCCAAATCCGGCGACCGGATGACCGCGGCGTGGGTCCGCGAAGAGGCGATCAGCGCACCATCCCAAGGCAAGGCCGGCGGCTATCGAACCACGAGATACGCTCATCGGACACCCCCAACCCGATGGAGTACGACGTGTCGATGCCGACGATCGGCCCGCGCCGGCCGGCAGGTCTGCGACCGCCGAGCACCCTCGTCACCGGCGGCGTACGGTCCGGGAAGTCCCGGTACGCCGAAAAGCTCCTCGCCGACGAACCGGTTGTTCGCTATGTCGCGCCGGGACCAGTCCCAGACCCACGGGTCGACCCGGAGTGGGCGGCGCGCATCGAGCGGCACCTCGCGCAGCGCCCCACGCACTGGGAGACGGTGGAAACTCCCGACGTCGCAGGCGCCATCAGAGACACTCCAGGGGCGATCATCGTGGACTGCCTGGGTACCTGGCTCACGAGACTGGTCGACGACCTCGGGACGTGGGACGAGCCGCTCGCCGACTGGCAGCATCGGTTCGATACTGAACTCGACAATCTGGCGATTGCGTGGCACGCCAGCCCCGCTCGTCTGGTAGCCGTCACTAACGAAGTCGGCCTCGGGGTCGTCCCAGAACACCGTTCCGGCAGGGTATTTCGCGACCTGCTCGGTCTCACCAACCAGCGGATTGCGGAGGCCTGTGACGACGTGGTGCTGGTCATCGCCGGGCGCGCGCTGACGTTGCCCTAGGCGCATCGGGCGGAGTCTCATCCGGCAGCCGCCACGACCACCATCACGGCGAGGGTGATCTCGATGGACGCACCGAGTACGTCGCCGGTGATGCCCCCGAATCGTCGTACGCAGTGAAAGACCCAGACACAGCAGGCAATCACGCCCACCAACGCGGCCAGGCCGCCCTGCCACCAGCGCCGGCCAGCCAGCAGAAAGACGGCGGACACGACGACAGCGCCCAGGATCCAGACACCGACCGCTATCGGTCGAGGCACCACTCCGGCCACCGTCGCGCCGAGTCCGTCGCCCCGCGCGGCAGGTACGCCGGAGGCGCAAGCGATCAGAAGTGCTCCACGCGAGACGCAGATCAGCACGCCGGCCACCAGACCGCCCCACGGATGGCTCAGAACTACAGCCATACATGCGATCTGGAGTGCAAGCATAATCACCAGCGTGGCCACGCCCATCGGCCCCGAGTCTCCGCGACGCATGACCTCCAGCGCGCGGGTTCGGTCCCAGGACGCGCTCAGCCCGTCCGCGGAATCGGCGAGTCCGTCAAGGTGCATTCCCCGGCTACCCCACGCCACCGCACCGATAACGAGTACGGCGGCGACCAGCGGTGGCAGGCCGACCAACATCGCGACATAACCAAGAAGCCCCGCTACGGCAGCGAGCGGTATGACGGCGAGTGGCGCAACGGTCATCGCCACCCGAGCGGTACGACGGTTGATGTCGCGTGGAGCGGCGACCGGGATGGCGCTTAGCGTGCCGACCGACATCCGTATGCCGTCAAGAAAGTAGCCGGCCATTGTTAGTCAGACGGGACCAGGTCAGATAACAGAGCCATGTCGCGGAGCACGAGTGCGGCCGAACGGACAATCGGAACCGCCGCGACAGCTCCGCTCCCTTCGCCGAGCCGCAGTCCCAGGTCGAGAATGGGTGTCAGTCCGAACTTCTCCAAAGCCAGGGCCTGCGCGGGCTCTGGCGAACGATGTCCCGCGGCGAACCACATGGCTGCGCCTGGAGCGATGGCGTCGGCAATGATCGCCTCCGCTACCGAAATCACCCCGTCCAGCAGCACAGGTACGCCGGCGCGCGCCGCTGCGATCAAGAAGCCCACTGCAGCGGCCATGTCGGCACTTCCCAATGCCTGCAGTCGCTCGACCGGATCGCTCGCGCGGTCGCCAACGCGGGACAGCGCTTGTTCGATGATGTGGCGCTTATGCATCAGCCCAGCATCGTCGATCCCGGTCCCCCTGCCAGTGACTTCCGCCGCGCTCAGCCCCAGCGAAGCGGCGATGAGGCAGGCTGCGGGAGTGGTGTTGCCGATGCCCATGTCTCCGCCGATCAACAGGTCCGCACCGGCGGCTAGCTCCTCGGCAGCGATCTGCGCTCCGTAATCGAGCGCCATCGTGACCTCGTCGACGCTCAACGCGTCCTCGATATGAATGGCCCCCGACGAACGGCGCACCTTATAGCGCGTTACTTCCGCAGGTACGCCGACGAGCTCGTCGTCCACAGCAATGTCCAGCACCCGGACCGCGACGTCGTGCTGACGGGCCAGGACACTGACGCCCGCGACCTGGGCGAGGAAGGCGCGAACCATGGCCGCTGTGACTTCTGCGGGGTAGGCCGAGACACCAGACTTGGTGACGCCATGGTCACCGGCAAAGATCACCGCGCGCACCCGGTCAACCGGTCGTGGCGGACATTCACCTTGTACGGCGCATAACCAGGCGGCGAGGTCTTCGATCTGTCCTAGAGCTCCCAGCGGCTTGGCAAGGCCGTCGAGACGTTCCCGCGCCGCCGCGGCGGCGGCCTCCTGCGATGGTGGCGCTACCGGTCCGCGCAGTTGTTCTGACATCAGCTGACTTCCTTTGAGGTCGTGCAGTAATTACAGCAGTTCATAGTGTCCATCCCGCACGCGCGCCACAGCACCGTTCTCCAACTGCCGCCATTGCATGTGCGCTAGGTCTTCCTCGAGCAGTAGTGCAATAGCTAGCTGGATCGCGCTCCCGTGCCCGACGACGATCACCGGGCCGGGCGGGAACGAGTCCTGCGTGCTAGCGAGCACCGCCATCATGCGTCCACCGACCTGCCGCGCCGACTCACCACTTACGCCTTGGACGGCATCGGGATCGTACGGCGTGTCCGGATCACTTCCCCACCTGCGCATGGCTTCCTCGCTGGTCAAGCCGGTTAGGTTACCGTGGTCGTGCTCGCGCAACTGCGCGTCATAGTGCACCGGGAGCCGGACCGCGGTCGCAATAATCTCGGCAGTCTGCGCGGCTCGCACCTGGTCGGACGACACCAGCAGCGCCGCCCCGAGGTCGCGCACTTTCTCTGCCGCGGCCCGGGACTGACGTCGGCCGAGCTCCGTCAGAGGCGGTTCGTGCTGCTGACCTTGCACTCGTCCCTCGACATTCCACGTCGACTGCCCGTGGCGGACGAACACGAAGTCGCTCACCGGCGTACTTCGGGGTCGAACCCGGCGACGGCGCCAATCACGGTGACGACTGGCGCCCGAAGTCCGGCGGCGTCCACCGCCGTCGCGAGGCTGGACAGCTCGGCACGTACCACCAGCTGGGTAGGCAGCCCGCCGTCCGCGATCGTGGCCGCCGGGGTGGTGGCAGGGAGCCCGGAACTCACCAACTTGTCCGCAATGGCTGCAAGATTAGCCAGTCCCATCAATATGACGAGGGTCGTGTTTGTCTGCGCAAGGGATGACCAGTCGAGCATGCACGACGGATGGTCGGGGGGCACGTGTCCGGATACGACACTGAATCCTTGGGTCAATGAGCGGTGCGTGACCGGGACGCCGGCCATTGCGGGTACGGCGATCGAGGATGTCACTCCGGGTATCACGTCGACGGCGACCCCTGCCTCTGCGCACGCCTGCCATTCTTCGCCGCCGCGACCGAAAACGAAGTTGTCGCCACCCTTGAGGCGTACGACGTACTTGCCCTGCTGCGCTTGGGATATCAGCGTCTTGTTGATGACATCTTGCGGCGTGTACTGGCCGCGAGGAATCTTCGCGACGTCAATGATCTCCGCCTGCGGCGGCGCCTCTGCCAGAGCGGCGACCGGCGCAAGCCGGTCAACGACCACAACGTCTGCCCGCCGTAGGGCCTCCATGCCCGCGACCGTGAGCAGCCCGGGGTCGCCGGGCCCACCACCGACCAGTACGACGCGACCGCGTCCTCCTTCGCCCACCGATTCGGCGGACGTCGACTTCGCTTCCAGGCACCAGATTCGTTCTTCGTCGGCGAGCCGCCGCACCTGCGCATCGGTTCCTGCATCGTTGGTGGCCGCGACAACCAGCCAGGCATCCGCGAGGTCGGCGGCCTCGAACTGCCGCCGGAGCAGGCGAATGTGACCGCGCTGCGCCAAATCCTCGAGTGTGTCAGTCACTTCGGCGCCGATCACGTCAATCCGGGCACCGGCATCGCGAAGTCCTGCTACATAAGGCATCGCCACAGGACCCCCGCCGACGACCACGACTCGTTTGTCAGCGACGGGCAGCGCGACTCTGAACGGCTGCATCTAGCTGGCTCCCTGCAGGTAGTGGGCGCGGCCAGTCTGCGCCGCGACGGCGTGAAGTAGTCGGCGGCTGAGCGCCGGGGCCCGGACGGCGATTCGCACCCAGTCTGCGTGCAGCCCGGGGAAGGTATCGCACCGACGTACCGCAAAACCCGCATCGCGCAGCTCGCGGCGCAGCCAACCCTCCGCGGCGCGGACTGGCTTCACAGCTGAGGCGTCGGCGAGCACGAAAGGCGTTTGCGGGTTGCCGGCGACGGCAATGCCGAGCTCGGTGAGTCCGTCGACGAGGATCTGCCTGTTGCGGACGTTCAGGGCGGCCGCCGACTCAGCGGCGTCCACTGCGCGCGGTTCGCTGCACGCCACGATGGCCTCGAGGGCGGGAGTAGAGACCGACCAGGTCGGCTGCTGCGCCGCCATCAAGGAGATGACCGCGGCATCGCCGACGGCGTAACCGGCGCGCAGTCCCGCGATCCCCCAGGTCTTCGTCAGTGACCGGATCACGACCAGGCCGGGCATCGACCGCTGCACTAGCGATTGCTGCTCACCTGGTACGGCATCCATGAATGCCTCGTCGACGACCACGGTCCGGCCCGGCCGGGCTATCGCGCGCAGTAGGTCCGCGCGGTGCAAGGTGCCGGTCGGATTGGTTGGATTGCCGATGAAGACCGAAGACGCATCATCGGGGATGAGGCCCGGTCGAAGGGCGAACCCGTCGTTAGCGGAAAGCAGGACACGGGTCACTTCGTGGCCGGCCGCCCGTAGCGCTGTCTCAGGCTCGGTGAACTGCGGGTGTACGACGACCGCCTGGTGCCGTGGCAGGGCGCGCGCCAGAAGCGTGAATGCCTCTGCCCCACCAGAAGTAGGCAGCACCTCGGACAGATGCCGGCAGTGTCGTTGGGCGAGCGCTTCGCTCGCCGCGCTCGCGCGCGGGTAGGCCGCCAGTGACGCCGTAGCGCTGTTGACTACCTGCGCGAGCCAGTCCGGCGGCGCATCCAATCGCACGTTGACCGCAAAGTCGACCAGCCCCTCTCCGATTTCCTGATCGCCGTGGTGGTGCAGGTCAACCGCATCCGGTTCGACGACCGCGGGCGCCGGTGACACGGCCGTCGACGGCACGGACTCCTGCGACGTAGTAGCCGGCGACGTCGCGGCAAACCTGTGCATCGCATCGGCGAATCGCTGCGCCATCCGCGGATGTCCGGCCCAGTGGGTATGTAAGTACGACGCATGCAATGTCGGTGTACCGGTACCTGCCGGGTCCGTGCTGAATCCGGCCGGCGCGCCGTCCAACAGCCACGCGCTACGGCCGTCGGCCATCGGCGGATCGACCTGTGTGCGGTGGAACTCGTGCCCGGAGACTCGCTCGCCAGCGCGCGCGACCAATGTGTCCTGAGCGGCAATGGCGGTGCGATAGGAAAGGGTAAGCCGCGGAGTCATCGACCCGGCCGCGTCGAGCGCGCCGCTCATCGGCGAACCGTCGACCTCGCGGCACAGGTAGAGCAGGCCCGCGCACTCGGCCACCGTCGGAGTACCGGCCGCAACCGCCGCGGCGATGGCCTGCCGCAGTGGCAAGTTGGCGCTCAGCGCCGCGGCATGAATCTCCGGAAATCCGCCGCCGAGGTAGATCCCCGCGGTCCCCTCCGGCAACGACGTATCGCGCGTCGGATCGAAGATCACTGGTTCGCAGCCCGCGGCCACGAGCAACTCTTCGGCTTCGGCGTACCGAAAGGTAAACGCACGACCGCCAGCCACGGCGACAATCGGACGAAGGTCCGACGGTGGCGATACCACTGACGCGGGAGACCAGGGTTTCCCGGCGAGGTCTGCTGCATTAGCAGCGATCCGGGCAATCTCGTCGACGTCGAGGTTCGCGGCGATCTGTGCGGCAAGTCGGTCGATGGAGGCTGCGGCCTCGTCACGCTCGGCGGCCGGCACGAGACCGAGGTGCCGGGATGGCGCGGAAATCCCGTCGTCGCGATTAAGCACACCGAGCACTGGGATGCCGGTCTGCGCCATCGCCTCAATGACTTCACCAGAGTGTCGGGCCGAACCGGACTTGTTGAGGATGACGCCGGCGATATGCACTCTTGGGTCGAAGGTCGCCATCCCGTGCACGGTCGCGGCGACAGATCGGGACGCAGCCGAAATGTCGACCACGAGTATGACGGGGGCCCCGATAAGGTCGGCAACGTGCGCCGTGGATGCGAATCCGTCCCCGCCGATCGAACCATCGTAGAGGCCCATAACACCTTCTATGACGGCGATATCGGCCCGTCGCGGCGTCGCCGCCCCGTGCAGCAGCAGTGGTACGAGCTGCTCGGGGCTGGTCAGGTGCGGATCGAGGTTGCGCCCGGGTACGCCGGTTGCGAGCGCGTGATAACCGGGATCGATATAGTCCGGCCCGATCTTGAAGGGCGCGACGGTGCGGCCGTTGCGGCGTAGCGCCGCCATCAGTCCGGTAGCGACGGTCGTCTTGCCGTGCCCGGATGCGGGCGCGGCGATCACGACCCGCGGCAATGTGCTCACCATTCGATGCCGCGCTGGCCCTTCTGTCCCTCATCCATCGGGTGTTTCACCTTCGTCATCTCGGTCACGAGATTGGCGACCTCGAGCAGTTTGGGGTCCGCCCGACGCCCGGTGATCACCACGTGCTGGTTGCCGGGGCGATCACGAAGCGTCTGTACGACGTCATCGATATCTACCCAGCCCCAGTTGATGGGATATGTGAACTCGTCGAGCACGTAGAGACGATGCGTGTCGGCCGCGAGCCGGCGCTTGATCTCCTGCCAGCCCTCGGCGGCCTCGGCGGCGTGGTCCTCGGCACTGCCTTGCCGGCGAGACCAGGACCAGCCCGATCCCATCTTGTGCCACTCGATCGGCCCGCCGACGCCGTCTTTCGCGTGTAGCTCAGCGAGAGTCTCCAGCGCGGTCTGCTCACCGATCCGCCACTTGGCAGACTTCACGAACTGAAATACGCCAACCGACCAGCCCTGGTTCCAGGCGCGCAGCGCCATCCCGAATGCAGCCGTCGACTTACCCTTGCCATCGCCAGTGTGCACCATGATCAGCGGTCTGTTGCGCCGCTGCCGGGTGCTCAGTCCATCGTTCGGCGTGACGGCGATCTCTCCCTTTGGCATCAGGCGGCCCGTCCCGGAGTCTGGCCCGTGTCCTCGGAGTGCAAGGACTTTCCGCCGGCGACCGAGACGAGCTGTGACGCGCCCACCTCGTCGAGGGCGACGTACTGCGCGTCCAGTGACTGCGCCAGCGAGCCGGCTAGACCCATCCGGAACCGGCCGGTCTCGCAGTCCACCACGATCGCGTCGACACCAGTGGCAGCGAGGTATTCCGCTGCTCGGCGTGAGTAGGCGAGCGCATCGGCGCCAGCGGTAGCGCGCCCGTCGGTGACCACAATCAGCAGCGCGCGTCGCTTCGGGTCACGCAAACGCTCCAGGCGCAGCGTGCGTTCGGCCATCATCAGCCCCTCGGCCAGTGGTGTGCGACCACCGGTCGGCAACTCTTCGAGCCGGCGCGCGGCGGTATCCACCGACGACGTCGGCGGTAGTGCTAGCACCGCCTCACGACCACGGAACGTCACCAGGCCGACCTTGTCGCGGCGCTGATAGGCATCAAGTAGAAGTGACAGCACGGCGGTTTTCACGCTCTCCATGCGTTTGCGGGCGGCCATCGATCCGGATGCGTCTACGCAGAACAACACCAGATTCGACTCGCGACCTTCTGTGATGGACCGGCGTACGTCGGAGGCCTGGATGCGCAGCGCCTCGGGGCCGTCGTACTCGCGGCGCGACGTCGAACCCGACCGCGCAGTACGCCCGCGCGCTACCTGATGCGGCGCCGCGGCGCGGATCGTCGCCGGAAGGTGGACACCGCCGCTGGTCTCGCCGCCCGGTGCGGCGCCAACCGTCCGGCCGATCGAGGTGATCGCCCGCGACCGCCTACCGGCTTCGCCGCCGCCAATTCCAGACGCGGCGAAGAACTTGGTGCGGTAAGGCTCCTGTACGCCGGCCACGTGCAGGCCTGGCGCGGGTCCGTCGGACGGCGACTCGTCGGACGCATCTGCCGGAGTATCGGCCGGTCCGTGGTCCCGCGGCTGCGGGGCCGACTGGTTGCGAGGAGCAGAGTCTGGCTGGCCGGAATCCTGTTGCGACTGCGACTGAGACTGCGAACCATCGAGGCTCTGGTCGTCGGGAGAGCTGTCGTCGGAACCACGGTCGTCCGGATCATTTGGCGGCTCAGGTTCGGGCTGGTCTTCAAGGATCTGGTCAAGCAGATCCTCGTCCAGACCCGGAGCGTCAAAGGGATTGCGGCGGCGGCGGTGTGGCAGAGCGAGCCTGGCCGCGGCCCGGATGTCCGCCTTGTCGACGCTCGTGCGGCCGTTCCACGCAGCGTGCGCGACCGCCGCACGTGCAGTCACGATGTCCGCGCGCATCCCGTCGACGTCGAAGGCCGCGCACACTTCGGCAATCTTTTCCAGCGCCTCGTTGCCGAGTTCGACCGTGGGCAACCGCAGCTGCGCATCGCTGATGCGCTTACGCAGCGTCTCCTCCTGATCATCGTATTTTGCGGCAAACGAGTTGGGGTTGCCGTCGAAGGCAAGCCGGCGCCGTACTACCTCGGTGCGCAGCTTCGGATCGCGCGGCGCCTTGATCTCTACGGTCAGGCCAAACCGGTCAAGCAGTTGCGGCCGCAGCTCGCCTTCTTCAGGGTTCATCGTCCCGACGAGCACAAACTTCGCACCGTGCGACACCGAGACCCCTTCACGTTCGACGGTCGAACGGCCCATGGCCGCCGCATCCAACAACAGGTCCACAAGATGGTCGTGCAACAGGTTGACCTCGTCGACGTACAGCAGGCCGCGGTGTGCCGCCGCCAACAGTCCCGGCTCGTACGCCGTGACTCCTTCGCCGAGCGCACGCTGCAGGTCCAGCGAGCCGATCACCCGATCCTCGGTGGCACCGACCGGTAGCTCCACGAGCCGGGCAGACCGGGTGTGCGCGCGGGCCCCGGCGTGCGGGCCATCTGGGCAACTGGGGTCCGGGTCATCGGGGTCGCAACCGAATCGGCACCCCATGACGACGGTCTGTTCGGGCAGAACCGAGGCGAGGGCGCGGACCATGGTCGATTTTGCCGTACCCTTCTCACCCCGCACCAAAACGCCGCCAACCTCGGGCGAGACGGCGGTGAGGATGAGCGCGAGAGCCATGTCGTCGGACCCGACGACGGCCGAAAACGGAAACGTTCGCACGTGTGCACTACTCCAGCCTGCGGGTATCCACGCCCGCATCATGCAACGGAAAATTTGGCACCGGATGGCGCCCGGCTGACTGGCGACGCTCTGGCTTCCATCCCCTCCCCGACTGGATTAATCGGCGAGACGGACGGTCACAGTGGCGGGACCGCTGCAGAATTAGCGCGTATGAAGCCGGCATCGGGCCAGCGTGCGCGCCGCACTGTATTCCTCGTTAGTCAACTCCCTGATCATCCCACAACCCGGTTCGCGCGGTTACGGCTAGTCTGGCGATGTGAGTACGCCGGATCGTGAACCAACGCCAGATACGCCCCGATCGACCTTCGATCCCGGCCGCACGCAACGTGGTGGCCTCATCCAGGTCGTCGGCATCGGCGCCGACGGCATCGAGGGCCTCAGCGAGCACGTCCGCGAAATCATCCACGACGGCCAGGTCATCTTCGGCAGCCCGCGGCAGTTGGCGGCAATCACCGCCACCGATGGTCAGGAGCTGGTCGCGTGGCCGCGGCCATTGCTCCCGGCGCTGCGCGAGACGCTCGACCAGCACAAGCACAAGCGTCGCGTCGTATTGGCCTCCGGCGACCCGCTGCGCTCCGGAATCGGCACGACGCTGATCTCGGTCTTCGGTTCGGGCAATATCCGCATCATCCCCACCGTTTCCTCCGACGCGCTGGCGCGAGCCCGGCTGGGCTGGTCAGCGGAGTCCTCCGACGTGATCACGGTCGTCGGTCGACGCACATCGCTGGTATTGCGCGCACTGGCACCCGGCCGGCGCCTCGTCGTACTGTCCAGCGACGAGGCCACCCCGCGTGAGATCGCGCGCCTGCTGACCGACGCCGGCTACGGGCCGACGACCCTGACGGTGCTAGGCAACCTCGGCGGACCCACCGAATCGGCGCTGTCAGGTACGGCGCGGCAGTGGTCCGGCAGCGACGTACCCGAGTTTCCGCGGCTCAACGTCGTGTGCTGCGAGTGCCAGGCCGACCCCGACATCGCCGTGCTGCCAACGATCGCGGGCCTACCCGACACAGCTTACGAGCATGACGGGCAGCTCACCAAGCGGGAAATCCGTGCGTCGGCACTGGCACACCTCGCCCCGTCGCCGGGCCACCTACTGTGGGACGTCGGTGCCGGCGCCGGATCGATTGCCATCGAATGGATGCGCGCCGACGCGCGTGCACAGGCCATTGCGATCGAGAAGTCCCCGGACCGTGCGGCCGCGATCCGCCGAAACGCCGACCGACTCGGCGTACCGGACCTCCATGTCGTCACCGGCGACGCGCCGGACGCGTTTGTCGGTTTGCCTACGCCACAGGCGATCTTCATCGGGGGCGGCGCGACCGCCGAGGGTCTACTGGATGCCTGCTGGTCGGCACTCGGCGCAAGAGGGCGCCTCGTCGTACACGCCGTCACCGTGCAGACCGAGGCGCTTTTACATGCGGCCCAGGCGAAGTACGGTGGAGAACTCGTGCGTGTATCGGTTGAATACCTGCAACCCATCGGCTCGTTCAGCGGATGGGCCCCGTCCCGCGCGGTGACCCAATGGAGCGCGACGAGACCGGCCCGAAACTCATGACAGTCCACTTCATCGGCGCCGGCCCCGGAGCCGCGGATCTACTAACGCTACGTGCCACCGCGCTCCTCGGCGCTTCGCAGGTATGCCTGTATGCCGGCACTTATGTCACCGACGACGTACTTGAGCACTGCCCTCCTGGCGCGACACTGATCGACACTCAGCACCTCAACCTCGACCAGATCACCGCGCACGCCGTACAGGGACACGCGGCCGGCCATGACGTTGCCCGACTGTGCAGTGGCGACCCATCGCTCTACTCTGCCTTGGCCGAGCAAACCCGGCGGCTGGATGCCGCGGGAGTGCCGTGGGACGTGACTCCCGGCGTACCAGCGTATGCCGCTGCGGCGGCGCTACTCGGCCGCGAGCTCACCGTCCCGGAAGTCGCGCAGACCGTCATCCTCACCCGCGCGCAGGCCGACTCAACGAAGATGCCGGAGACGGAATCGCTTGCCTACCTGGCGCAATCGCGAGCTACTTTGGCTCTGCACCTGGCGATCCGGCATATCAGGCGCCTCGCGGCCGAGCTGGCTGGACCGTACGGCGCAGGGTGCCCCGCGATAGTCGTTGCGAACGCCGAGCAGCCGGACCAGCAGATACTCCGCGGCACACTTGAGACGATCGCCGACCACGTCGAAGCGGCCGGAATCCGCCAAGCGGCGCTGATCTTCGTGGGTCACGCGCTCGAATCGGTCAGCTTTGCCGAATCTCATCTCTACTCGAAGCGTGACCGCGGCCGGCCGGCCCCATAGAATATTGAGGATCCCCATAACAACGGAGACCCTGATGGCCAACGGCAAGAAGCTCGCTCCCCTCAACGGCGGCGCCAAACACGCCCAGCTCAGCGAGAAAGTCGCTATGCGCGTGCGAGAGGCCATCATGGTCGGCGACTACCGGTCGCCGGACTATATCCGCACCGAACAGCTTGCGGCAGATCTCGGTGTCAGCCCGACTCCAGTCCGTGAGGCCCTCATGGTTCTGGCGAGCGAGGGGTCGGTCAAGTGGGAGCCGCGGCGCGGGTTTCGCGTCGTACACCTCAGCGCCCGCGATATCCGAGACCTCTTCCTCGTGCAGGCCTTCGCCGCGGGAGAGCTAGCCGCGCGAGCTACGACGCTGCTCACTGACGATGACCTGGACCGTCTCGACGAGATCCAAGCCAAGCTCAAGGCCGAACACAAGAAGGGCCGCTTCGCCGAGGTCGATCGGCTCAACCACGAGGTGCACCGCATGGTCAATAACGCAGCGGATTCCGCTCGACTGGCCAACTTGCTGCGTACGACGGTGCAGTACGTCCCGCTCTCGTCGTACGGCGAGATCACTGGCTGGGCCAACGCTTCTGCGCACGACCACGCGGCGATCTTTAAGGCATTTCGGTCACGTGATGCCGACGCCGCCCGCGAGGCGATGAGCAAGCACATCAATCACGTCGGCGATCTACTGGTCGCGCACCTCAAGCGTCATATCGGCCTGGACTAGTTACTCGTCTAACCCGCCGCGCTCAACCAGCTGGCGAACAATGACGTTTTGCTGAATCTCGTTGGTTCCTTCACCGACGATCATCAGTGGGGCGTCCCGAAAGTATCGTTCGACGTCAAACTCCGTCGAGTAGCCGTAGCCGCCGTGTACCCGAAGGGCATCCAGCGCGACCTCCATGCCGACTTCGGAGCAGAAGAGCTTGGCCATCCCGGCCACCATGTCCGAGCGTCCGCCCCCGTCGTACGACTCGGCCGCGTGCCACAGCAGTTGCCGAGCGGCGGTGAGCTTGGTGCCCATGGTCGCGAGGTGATTGCCGACCGCCTGGTGCTTCCAGATCGGCTTGCCCATGCTCTCGCGGTCCTGCGCATACTGCAGGGCGTCGTCGAACGCCGCCCGCGCGACACCGGTCGCGCGCGCCGCGACCTGGATACGGCCGATTTCCAGGCCGCGCATCATTTGGGCAAAGCCCTTGCCCTCTTCGCCGCCGAGTAAGGCGTCGGCCGGCACCCGGCAGTCGTCGAACGTCAGCTCGCAGCTCTCGACGCCTTTGTAACCAAGCTTGGGCAGGTCTTTGGAGACCTCAAAGCCGGGCACCTTCTCCACCAGCAGGATGCTGATGCCCTTGTGGGCCGGGGTCGCGGTGGGGTCGGTCTTACAGAGCAACGCGACAACACCGGACTTGCGGGCGTTGGTGATCCAGGTTTTCGAGCCGTTGATGACGTAACTGTCGCCGTCCTTCTTCGCGACCGTGCGCATTGCCTGGAGGTCCGAACCACCACCGGGCTCGGTAAGCGCCATCGTTGCGCGCAACTCGCCGGTGGCCATGCGTGGTAGGTACTTCTGCTTCTGTTCCTCGGTGCCGTATGTCAACAGCAGTTTTGACACGACGGTATGTCCGCCCATCGCGCCGGCCAGGCTCATCCAGCCGCGGGCCAGCTCTTCGGTGACGCGCGCGTAGCAAGGCGTCGACACCTTGACATCGCCGTACGGCTCGGGGATCGCCAGCCCGAAGATGCCCATCCTCTTCATCTGCTCGATGAACTCGGTCGGATACTCGTTTGCGTGCTCGATCCGCTGGACGTTGGGCTTGACCTGTTCGTCGACGAAGTCGCGCACGGCTTCGACGATCGCTTGTTCTTCCTCATTGAGCGCAAGCATGCGGCTACTCCTTACAACTACGACAGCGGACTACCGTGGATTCTATAGAATTTACGTCGCTCGATGCAATGCGTAGCCGAGTTCGATGAGTCTCAGTTAGTCGATCCTCGTTGTCGACGTACGCCGGCGGCCGTCGACCAACCGCCGCGTCTCGTCGCCAAGCGGTGCTTGAAGGATCGCCGCGACGAGGTCGATCAGCTGGGCGGTAAAGAGCCGGTCGCTGCGTTTAGGCCCCGACCGGGCACGCCGCCCAAACTCGAGATGGGCAAACCTCATCGCGGTAAACCTGCGGTGAAACGGCTCGCCGATCGTGCCCTCAGGGAGCAACGGCCGCACGAGTCTGCCCCACCGGCGCATGCTGTCGGTCGAGCCAGTGAGGATCAGATGAAGCGGATCGTCCTCGTCAATCGTTCTAGTTGCGCCGTACATCAGCTCGGCGACGACGATTAGGAACGCCGGACCGCCGTCGCCAGGTTTGAGCTTCGGAATCAGCGGGCGCACGTAAGCCGCGGACAGCTCAGCGAGTGTCCGCGGCTCGTGCGCCTCGATTTCGTCGAGAAGAGCATGTCGCCGCTCCTCGATTTCCGGATCGTGCTTCGCGATAATCGCGCGCAAGATCCCATCCCTGTCGCCGAAGTGGTACTGCAACGCAGTCGCGTTCTTCTGCCCGGCGTTGCGGGTGATTTCACGCAGTGACGCACCGTCGATGCCTCGTTCGGCGAAGAGTTGCTCGGCCGAGGACACCAGGCGTGCCCGCGCGTCGGTGTGGAGCATTGACTTGTCCAGTTACCCGTTCGGCGTACTACTTATCGACACCGAGTAACTTACGTGCCTCAGCCGTGCGAGTCGGGATGTGCGCCGACGGCCAGCGCTCGTCGCCGGCCTCGTAGTCACGCAGCACCTGTTTGGCGACGGTGACCTGGTGCACCTCGGTCGGCCCGTCTGCGATGCCCATGACCTGCGCACCAATCATCATCGACGAGAACGGCATCTCGCCAGAGATCCCCAAAGCGCCGTGCAACTGCATCGAACGCTGCACGATGTCGTGATAGACCTTCGCCATCGCTACCTTGACGCCCGCGATGTCCTTACGGACTTTCATATAGTCCTGGTATTTGTCGATCTTCCACGCCGTACGCAGCACGAGCAGTCGGAACTGCTCGAACTCGATCCAGCTGTCGGCGATCTTCTGCTGCGTCATCTGCAGGTCTGCGAGCTTGCCGTTACGCGTACGCCGCGACAGTGCGCGCTCACACATCAGATCGAATGCCTTACGGCACTGCGCGATCGTCCGCATCGCGTGGTGAATGCGGCCGCCACCGAGCCGGGTCTGCGCGATAGCGAAGGCGCCACCTTCCTCACCGAGCAGCGCATCGAATGGAAGGCGCACGTCGTTGTAGCGGATGTAAGAGTGACTCTGGTGGCTCGTGTCGGGCCCCGCCCCCGTGCTGCGGATGATCTCCACGCCGGGAGTCTCCTTAGGCACGATGAACATCGACTGACCGTGGTAGGTGCTCTTCTCGGTGTCGGTCACGGCCATCACAATGAAGAACTCGGAGTACGGCGCGTTGGATGAGAACCACTTCTCCCCGCTCAAGACCCAGCCATCACCGTCGCGCACGGCCTTGGTCTCGAACAGCGCCGGATCGGCTCCCGCCTGCGGCTCAGTCATCGAGTAGCAAGAGTGGATGTCGCCATCGAGCAGCGGCTGCAGATAGCGCTTCTTCTGCTCCTCAGTGGCGTAGTGAGCAAGGATTTCCGCGTTTCCGGAGTCAGGCGCTTGGCAACCGAAAACGATCGGCGCCCAGCTGGAGCGGCCGAGGATCTCGTTGAGAAGTGCGAGTTTGACCTGGCCGTAGCCCGGACCACCGAGGTCTGGCCCAAGATGGCAGGCCCAGAGACCTTTGTCCTTTACTTCCTTCTGCAGTGGCTTGAGGGCAGCGACTGCTTCTTTGTCGGACTTGTCGTACGGGTTCTTGTAGACATAGTCCATCGGTTCGACCTTCGTGCGGACAAACTCATCCGCCCAGTCGAGTAGTTTCTGGTATTCGGCATCGGTTTCAAAATCCCAAGACATGACCTGATAATGCACTTGCATTAATTGGGAGTCAACCCCTAGCGCCGCAACTTCATCGAGATATGAGACCTGGCCGGTCGGCCGACCCACACTAGTGGTCGCCCAACCGGCCAGGTCGCAAGTAGTTATTTCTGGAACGGGAGCTTGTATTCGGTTGCTTCCTTCGAGGCCTCAGCCTTTTGTACGGTGACCAATTTCCCGTCGACCGACGCGTCAGGCTTCAAGATCAACGTCGCGCGTGTCGATGGCTCGCCGACCTTGGAGAAGTCCAACGGCGCCGTGATTCCTTGCGTTTCAAGCTTCGTGACCTTCTTCGACGCGGCGATTACCCCGTCGCGCGTGAGATCCTTTGCGTCGCAAGCCTCTTCAAGGATTCCCTGCCACAGCAGTCCCGATAGATACCCGAGCCCAACTGTCTTGTTAGGAATATCGGTAAATTGCGCTTTGAACTTGGCGGCGACGTCGGCCATGGCAGGGTCCGCGAACGGGACGCTGTAGTTGGATAGGTAGTAGTTGTCCATGGCAGCGGCCGCTGGCGTATCCATCAAAGGAGCATCGAAAGACGGGTTATTGCCGACCATTGGTACGTCGAGACCCTGGTTCTTCGCCTGCGTCACGATCGATCCGAGTTGAGCGGTGCTGGTGGACAGCATCAGCCCCTTAACACCCTCACTCTTCATCTTCGTGATTGTGGCTGACATGTCATTGTCAGTGGCGGTCAGCTTCTGCTCCACCACCGTCATATTGTGCTTCCCGGCGTAGAACTTGCTGCCAGCAAGAGCGTTCGCGCCATACTCGCCATCGATATAGATGTGGCCGACCTTGTCGCCGTCGGCGATGAGGCCCTGTTTCTGCAGGAAGGCCATGCCGTTTATCGTCTCCACGTCGTACGACGCACCGATCATCAGCAGCGTCTCGACGTCGAGGTTCGTCGATGCCCACGACGCCGGGATGAATAGGATCTTGTCGGAGTTGAGCTGGCCCTTCAGCGCGGCGATCATCGGTGAGCCGAGCAACTGCATCATGCCGAGAATGCGATCTTTCTGGGCGGCATACAGCGAAATCGCCTTATCCGTGTGGTATCCCATGTCCTGACTGTCGATCTTGATCTTGCGATCGCAGATCCCGCCTGCGGCGTTGATCTCATCGACCCAGACTTGGGCGCCCTGGCTCACGCTGAGCCCGCCGATCTTGAACGCACCCGAGTGGTCGGTCAACTCACCGAGCGTGATCTCGGTGTCGCTCACGCCGTAGTCGGTCTTGATGCCGTCGGACCCAGTGGTAGCCGCGCCTCCCGAACCGCCCTTAGTCGAACAGCCAGTAGTGATGGCAAGGGCGAGCACGCCCACCGTCGCCGTCACCGCGAATCTCTTCCGCATAATTCTCCGTTGCTATATAGCGATCCCCCAGCGAGACCACGGCAAATATTGCGACGGGAAGATTCTGTAGTCAATAGAATTGTGCTTTCTTTAACATGAACCTCACGCGTGACAACGAACACAAAGCACGCTGCCGCGGCACCTTGACGGTGCCGCGGCAGTGTTTGGTGCGTGTGTCGTACAGAGCTACTTCTGGTACGGCGTCTTGTACGCCTTAGCTTCCTTCGACTCGTACTTCGCTGCCAACGTGCTCAGCCCACCCGGCTGCGCTGCATCGGGCTTCAGGATGAACGAAGCGCGCGAGGAGGGTGCGCCTTCGAGCGAGAAGTCCAGCGGCGCGGTGACGCCCTTCGTGTCTACGTCGGACAGACTCTTGGCTACCTTGACCACACCGTCACGCGTCAGGTCCTTGTCGTCGCACGCCTTCTGCAGGATCTCGCCCCAGATCACCCCGGCGACGTAGCCGTACGCCGCGGTCTTGTTCGGCGGATCAGTCGTGGCCGCCGTGTATGCCGCAGCGACCTTCGACATTGCCGGATCCGAGAAGGGTACGGCGTAGTTCATCAACATGAAGTTCTTCAACAACGCCGGCGCAGCAGGAGTGTCGAGCAATGTCGCGTCGAACGACGGGTTATTGCCAAGCATGGGAACGTCGAGCCCTTGGTTAAGCGCCTGGGCGGCGACCGCGGCGGTCTGCTTGGGCGTCGTAGTGACGAGGAGAAGCTTGACGCCTTCGCTCTTCATCTTGGTAACGATCGACGACATATCGACATCATTCGAGGTCAACTTGCCCTCGACGATGGTCATCTTGTGCTGTTCGGCGTAGTTCTTGCTGCCCTCGAGCCCGTTTTGGCCATATTCGCTATCGACGTACACGTGCCCGATCTTGTCACCGTCTGCGATAACGCCTTGCTCCTGCAGATATGCCAGGCCGTTGATCATCTCAAGGTCGTACGACGGGCCGATCATCATGGCCATCGGCGTATCGAGGTTGGACGACGCCCACGAGTCGGGCATGAAGATGATCTTGTCGCTAGTCATTTCCTTCTTCAGCGCGGCGATCATCGGCGACCCGACGATGCTGACCAGTCCAAGAATGTCGTCCTTCATCCCGGCGTACAGCGACACAGCCTTCTCGGTGGAATAGCCCATGTCCTGCAGATCGACCTTGACCTGCCGACCGCAAATTCCGCCAGCCTTGTTGACGTCGTCCATCCAAACTTGGTAGCCGTGGGCCAAGCTGATGCCCGAGACCTTGAACGGACCGGAGTTGTCGGTCAGGTCGCCCAGCGTGATCGTGTCTTTCGTGACGCCAAAGTCCGTTTTGACCCCGTCGTCACCGGTCTTCGCTTCCCCAGCCCCTCCGCCCTTGGTCGAGCATCCGGACGTGACCGCGAGGGCGAGAAACCCTGCGATCGCCGTGACAGCGAACCTATGGTTGCGCATTCATAAACCTCTTTCGATATGCCAGTATGCCGTCGTGTACACGAACGGTCGCACCGCATACTTCAGAAGACGTGTGGTCCGCGTCAAGACGGCTGGACATACTGTGACTGACTTTTAACCGGGGCGACCCCGATGCTGATTACGCGTTCGCAATACGCACGTCGGTAACGCCCTTAACGTTCAACTCACGCCCGCGTGCGGCGTTTTAGTTGGTTGGAGCCGGCGGATATACGTCGTCTTTGACGGCGGGCAACATCGGCCCGGACTCGTTCCATTCCTCGGCACCTTTGCCCGGCACCGGTACGATCCCGTCGCCGCCGGTGTGGACCTGCCAGTGCGCGTGGTTCATCTGGTGCAGGTTGAACGCCGCCTGCAGCGAGTTGTAGAAGCCTTGGTTGTCGACCGTCTGGTTGACACTTTCCTTGATCATCAAGGCCGTCGCGGACGGGCGCTTGGCGATTCGGCGGGCAAACTCGATGGTTTTGTCGGCGAGTTCTTCGGTCTTGAATACCTTGTTCACCATGCCAAGCCGATAGGCCTCTTCCGCTTCGATCCCGTCACCGGTCAGCAGCAGCTCTTTCGCCTTGCGTGGACCGAACTCCCAAGGGTGCGCGAAGTATTCGAGACCGCACATACTCAGCCGCGACCCGACCGGATCGCAGAAAAACGCATCCTCGGCCGCCACAATCAAGTCACAACACCACGTGAGCATGAGTCCTCCGGCAATGACCGGCCCGTTGACCGACGCGATCGTAATCTTGCGAAGGTCCCGCCAACGGCGAGTATTGGTCAGGTAGTAGTGCCACTCCTGGCGCCACGTGCGCTCGACCGCGTCCTTGGTCGCGCCGTTGGTCGAGAAACTTGGATGCTGATTCGGGCCGGGCTCACGCTCGGCGAGCGAGTCCTTGGAGCCAAGATCATGGCCCGACGAAAACGACCCGCCCTCACCACGGAGTATGACGACCTTGACCGCATCGTCACGCTCGGCCGCCATAAACGCATCGTCCACTTCGACCAGCAATCCGCGGCTCTGCGCATTTCGCTGCCGCGGGCGGTTGAGGCTGATGATCGCGATCGCGCCATCGTCGATGGTTTCGTACTTGACCCAGGAATACTCGCTCATTCGGCCATCCTCGCACGATCCGTCACAAAGTTCGGCTCCGTCCGTCACAAAATCCCTGTCCATCCGTCACAAAGTTCGACTCCGTCCGTCACAAAGTTCGGCTCCGTCCGTCGCAAAATCCCGTTCGGCGGCATACTCAACGAGTGCGTCACCACATCCGTGGTAGCCGTGGCTCTATATCTAGCCACTTGCCGAGACATAGCTCAAAACCCGCGTCCGGGCCTAAGATCTTTCGTTTATCCCCGACCACAAATCGCCAGCCCTCGAGCTCGTGCAGATAGTCGCGACGTTGTTCATCGTGTTCGCGGTCGGCGGTGCTCGTATGGAACTCCTTGCCGTCGTACTCGCTCGCAATACGCAAGCTCTTGTAACCCATATCTATGCGCGCGATCTCCACACCATTCCGGTCATTGATACAGATCTGCAAATCGGGCCGCGGAAATCCCGCGTCGATAACGCGCAACCGCATCCAGGACTCTCCCGGTGACTCAGCCCGTGGGTCGATCAGCTCGGCAAGCTGACGTGCTTGGATGATTCCCGGAAAGCGGCGAAGCCTCCTGAGGTAGCCGCGAACCTCTTCGGCAGAAACAAGGTTTGCCCTCGTCAGCCCATCGGCGGCAGCGAGCGCGTATGGACGCCACAGTCCGCGCAGAAGGTCAGCCGACGTCCGTACAGGCGTGGTGATGAGCAGTGAATCCAGTTCCGTGACATCGTTCTGATCGATGTAGGCCTCGCGGCAGTGTGAAAATCGCTGCCGAACTCGCGAAGCTCCATGGGGTATCACTAACGATGGGACCATCAGGAACCGATCACTTGGCCTGAAGGTATCGACACCATAGACCCACGACGCGGAGCAATCACTAACCACGGCGTAAGGCGGCGTAACTAGTTTTATTGCGCGCAACCGTAACTCGCGGCTGTCCGAGACCTCGCCGTCGACGTAAACACCATGAAACAGCCGACGTAGATCATTCGCCCGTACGGCATCGAACAGCTGACTCCGGCTAAACCCCAGATCCCGGTATTGGTCGCCACGGAAAGGTATTCCGTCATTGATAAGTCCCATGTTTCAATTGCAGCGCCGACGCCGCCTGTCCGCACATCACTCAATGGCAAATGTGGATGACACACCCGTTGTGGATAGTGCCGAATTTTGTGACGGATCGCGGCGGATTTTGTGACGGACCGTGGCAAATTTTGTGACGGATCGCGGCGGATTTTGTGACGGATCGGGGCTAGGTCACTGAGCGGGGAGTCCAGACTTGGCCGGCGGGGGTGACTTGAGTTGAACTCGCGCCGACGATGAGCAGGCACTTCATATCGATCTGCTCCGGGTCGAGTTCGCCCAAGGTGGTGACCGTCAGCGACTCCTCGGATCGGCCGACATCCCGGCCGATGACCACCGGTACGTCGGCGGACCTTCGTGACAGCAGCGCGGCCTTCGCCATCGCAACCTGTTCGGTCCGCGACTTCGACCGTGGATTGTAGATCGCGAGAACGAGGTCAGACTCGGCGATCGCCAAGAGCCGACGCTCGATCACAGGCCACGGCTTGAGTCGATCAGACAGGGACATGACTGCGAAGTCCGCACCGAGCGGCGCACCCGCACGCGCCGCGACGGCCTGCGCTGCAGTCAATCCGGGAACAACCCGAATCGGTACGCCGGCGTACCTCTCGTCAGCAGCCGCCTCGAAAATAGCGGCCGCCATCCCAAAGACCCCTGCATCCCCACCCGATACGACAGCCACCTTCTCCCCCGCGGCCGCGAGGTCAAGCGCGTGACGGGCCCGGTCAAGCTCGACGGTGTTGCCAGAGGCATGCCTGGTGAGGCCAGGACGCTGCGGCACCCGGTTGACGTACGGCGCATAACCCACGACGTGCGACACCTCGGCGAGCAGGTCCGAGGCCTCCGGTGTCAGCCATCTGTCCGGACCAGGACCGAGCCCGACGATGACGACCTCCGCCGGTCCGGCGCTCGCCGCGGGCACCGAGACTTCCGGCGCCGCAGCGCGTCCGGCGGAGTCGGCGCGTTTGTCGATACCAGGTACGACGATCATCGAGAAGTACGGGACCGACGCTGAATCAACCTCGGTCACCGGCAGCACTCGCTGCTGCGACTTGCTCGCCCGCTCGACATACACCGCATCGCCGAGTCGACCCGACTCGCGCAACGCCTCCACGACAGCGGGAAACGTCCGGCCCAGCTTCATGATCACCGCACCCTCGGTGTCCGCCAGCCGCCGGGCGAGCTCGGGTTTCGGCAGCGTGCCAGGCAACACGGTCAGCACGTCCTCGTGTCGAACGAGCGGTACGGCGGCGGCCGCGGTCGATGCCGACACAGAGGTTACGCCCGGAATCACCTCGCACTCAAAGCGTGGTGACAGCCGGTCGTGCAGATACATAAAGGATCCGTAGAAGAGCGGGTCCCCTTCGGCGAGTACGACGACCGTCCGCCCGGCTTCAAGATGCACCGCGAGCCGATCGGCGGACTCGTCGTAAAAGTCATTGATAGCGCCGTAGTAACCGCCAGGATGAGGGCTTGAGCCGGTTGTCACCGGATATGCCAGCAGTTCTTCCAATGCACCGTCGGGGACCAGTGACGAGACGATATCTCGCGCGATCGACTTGCGCATTGGGCCCGAGTGGTAGGCGATCACGTCCGCCGCGCCAATGAGGCGGGCCGCTTTGAGGGTGACGAGCTCCGGATCGCCTGGCCCGACGCCAATCCCGTAGAGCCGTCCTGGGCTTGTCATCAGATCTCGCGTTCCTGCGCCAGCGCATTGATCGCCGACACGGCGAGCGCCGAACCGCCACGACGACCGTGTACGACGAGGTGCGGAATCGCAGGCGTAAAGGCCGTCAGCGCCAGCTTGGACTCGGCCGACCCGACGAAACCGACTGGTACGCCGACAATCGCGGCCGGGCGAGGTCCTCCTGCGGCGATCAACTCAAGCAGGTGGAACAACGCCGTCGGCGCATTACCGATCGCCACCACGGCGCCTTCGAGCCGGTCTCCCCACAACGAGACCGCCGCGGCCGAACGCGTTGTGCCCCATGTGCTCGCGAGCTCTGCAACTCGCGGGTCGCGCAACAGGCACACCACGTTGTTGTCTGCGGGCAGCCGTTTGCGCGTGATCCCGGACGCAATCATCATTGCGTCGGTAAAGATCGGCGCTCCGGACTCGAGAGCCGCACGGGCCGCCGCGACCAGCTGATCGTGTACGACGACGTCTGCCGGTAGGTCGACCTGGCCGCACGCGTGAATCATCCGCACGACGACGGCCCGCGCGTCGTGCGGAATCTGCGTCAGGTCCGCTTCGGCTCTGATCATCGCGAAAGATCGCTCATATATCTGCGATCCGTCGCGCTCGTAGTCGTAGACGCTCGGCGGCGGCGTGGTCACGTCAAGATCCATTCGTTGGGACGGCGTCGAAGCCATCGGGTGAGCTAACTACACGATGCGGTACGGCGGGCTGGCCGCAACGGCGATCGCAGGCGCTGATGTGCACAATCTCGTCTGGGGCTAGACCACCTGCCTCGACGATCCGCTCGGCGACTCTACGCGTGTCGAACGCGGCCCTTACGCAGCCGGGTGCTCCGGCGCAGGCAAAGACCCGGCTCCACGGCGACTGTGCGTCGGCGACAAGACCCGCCGCACTGAGCCGGGCCAGGGAATCGCCCGCCGCATCACGGTCGATCCCCGGTACGACGATGTCCCGCGCGGGCGTGATGACGAGCGATCCGTCACCCGCAACCTGCCCGAGGGCGCCAAGGTGGTCAGCGGTGAGCAGGCCGAGTGGCGCGTGAACATAGAGCGCGATCCGGCTATCGTCCTGCTTGAGTGTGCCCAGCGCGCGTGGCGTAGGCCGAACAGCAGACGCCACAACCCGCGATTGGACGATCTGGGCTCCCCCATCTGGCAGGTCAAAGACGCGCCACTGCGAATGACGCGCCTGCATGAATCGCTTCGCTCGCTCGACAATGACCGGCGCGGCCTCGGTCAATGCCAGGTGCTCGCCCAGCCCTTGGCGGCCGGCACGCAGAATTCCTCGAGTCCCATCGACCAACCGGTAGGACAAATCCGAGGTAAATGCCTCCATGTCGCCACGTCCGTCGTCCAAAGCGAAAAGAAAACGACCAGGAAGGTCGGCGAGGATCGGCTCGGAGGCGAGCAACCGATCAACCTGCGCCACAAGAGGACGGATATCGGCGAACCCGCCAAGGAGACCGGTCAGTGGCGAGGCGACGATGTTGCGGACACGCTCGTGCGTGGGGTACGGCAGGTAGCCCGCGTCGATAACGCCCTGGGCAAGTCGCTCGTCGACCTCTCCATCCGTCAGGGTCAAGCCGCGGACCTGCAGGTTCGCCCGCGACGTGATCGCAATGTGGCCATCGCCGTACGCCGTCGAAAGTCGTGACAGCGCAACCAATCCCGCGATCGTTGTCTGCCCGCCCGGCACCCGCAGCCTGATGAGCGCGCCGTCCGCCGCGACGAACGGACGCAACAGCCCGGGGCAGCGGTCTGGCTCGGCGTGGTCAGCTAATGTCACCGGCCCATCGTAGTGGGATTGTCGCCCGATAGGCTGAGCCGGCAACCCATCGATGGAATAGGAACCCGGTGCAACTCCGGGACGGTCCCGCCACTGTGAACGCGGCACGCACCAGCTGCCGCGCAAGTCAGGAACTAACCGCGATGGCATCTACGACTCGAGGCGCGGACCTCGATAAGGAGCTCGTCTCATGCCCCGCATCGCGCTGGTATCGACCTCAGACACCGACCTACTCTCGGCCCGGGCCAGCCAGGCCGACTACGTCTATGCCAATCCAACCAAGATCACGCTGGACGAGATGGGCTCGCTCTGTGACGGTGCCGACCTGATCGTTGCGCGCATCCTCGGCTCGCCCGAGTCATTGCGCGAGGAGTTCGACAGGATGCGCCAGACCGGCAAGCCGCTCGTCGTACTCGGTGGCGAACAGACACCCAACGCGTCCTTGATGGAGATCTCGTCCGTGCCGATGGGAGTCGCAGCCGACGCACACGTCTACCTCGCGGAGGGCGGTGCCGACAACCTCCGGCAGCTGCACGCGTTTCTCTGCGACACGATCCTGCTCACGGGTGAAGGATTCGAGCCGGCCCTGCGGATGCCCAACTGGGGCGAGCTCGATCGCCCGGCACCGGCCGGCCCGGCCACGGACGGGGCGGTCCGGCCACGCGTTGGAATTCTCTTCTACCGAGCGCAGTACACCGCCGCCAACACCGACTACGTCCATGGGCTTGCCGACGCTATCGATGACGCTGGCGGGGTTGGTATCCCGATCTTCTGCGCATCCCTGCGTGATGCACCGCACGATCTCCTGACTCATCTGGGAACTCTCGATGCGCTCGTCACTACGGTCCTCGCCGCGGGCGGTACAAAGCCCGGTACGGCGGGCGCCGGTCAGGATGACGAGGCCTGGGATGTGCGGGCCTTGGCGGCGCTCGATATCCCTATGCTGCAAGGGCTGTGCCTCACCTGGGACCGCGAGACCTGGGCTACCTCCGACGAGGGACTGTCACCGCTCGACGTCGCAACCCAAATCGCCGTACCCGAGTTTGACGGCCGCCTGATCACCGTGCCCTTCTCGTTCAAGGAGACCGACGCGGACGGACTGCCGCACTACGTTCCGGATGCTGAGCGGTGCGCTCGAGTCGCCGGGATCGCGGTCGCGCATGCAAGGTTGCGGCACATCCCGCCCGCCGATCGCAAGATCGCGGTCGTGCTGTCTGCCTATCCGACCAAACACTCCCGTATCGGTAACGCGGTCGGGCTCGACACGCCAGTCTCCGTCGTCCGGCTCCTGCGCGCGATGCATGAGGCGGGCTACGACGTCGGCCCGGTCGGCACCAAAGACGCGCTCCCCGGGCTCGCTCCCCTTGAGCCTATTGAGGACGAGTCGCCCGATACGACTGCCGGAAATGCGCTCATCCACGCGCTCATCGAAGCCGGCGGGCAAGACGAAGAATGGCTCACCAACGAGCAGCTGTCCGGGCAGCCAGTGCGGATCAGGGCCGCCGACTATCGTGCTTGGCTCGCTGAGCTGCCGAAGCAGCTGGTCGACAGCGTGGTCGAGAAATGGGGCGAAGCCCCCGGGGAGTTGTTCGTCGATACCTCGCGCGATCCCGACGGCGAGATCGTCGTTGCCACCCTGCAAGCGGGCAACGTCCTGGTGATCGTCCAGCCGCCACGCGGGTTCGGCGAGAACCCGATCGCGATCTACCATGATCCGGATCTGCCTCCGTCGCACCATTACCTGGCTGTATACCGCTGGCTGGAGAAGTCGTTCGGCGCCCACGCCGTCGTACACATGGGCAAACACGGCAACATGGAATGGCTACCCGGCAAGAACGTCGGCATGTCGGCGGAATGTGCTGCCGACGCTGCAATCGGCAATATGCCGCTGATCTATCCGTTCCTCATCAATGATCCCGGCGAAGGCACTCAGGCAAAGCGACGCGCCCACGCGACGATCGTCGACCACCTCATCCCGCCCATGGCGCGCGCCGAGTCGTACGGCGACATCGCCCGCCTGGAGCAGCTTCTCGACGAGTACGGCAACGTCTCGGCGATGGACCCCGCCAAGGCGCCGGCAATGCGAGCGGAGATCTGGACGCTCATCCAGTCCGCGAAGATGGACCACGATCTCGGGCTTTCCGAGCGCCCGGACGACGAGGAGTTCGACCAGTTCGTCATGCACGTCGACGGTTGGCTCTGCGAGATCAAGGACGTACAGATCCGCGACGGGCTGCACATCCTCGGCGAAGCGCCGGCCGCTGAGGGCCGGATCAACCTCGTGCTGGCGATTCTTCGCGCCAACCAGGTGTGGGGTGGGACAGTCCAAGCCGTCCCCGGACTGCGAGTTGCCCTGGGGCTGAAGGAAAACGACAGTGAGCTCGCCGATGTCGACGCCGCCGAGGAGAAGGCCAAGGCGCTCGTGACCGCCCTTGATGCCGCGGGCTGGGCGCACGAGCGGGTCGACGAGATCGTCCTCGACGTACTCGGGGAGGCCAATCCCGACGTGAGTACGTCGTTGCACTTCGCTGCCACCGAGGTCATCCCGCGGCTCGATGCAACCCGCGGCGAGATCCCGGCGATACTCCACGCCCTTGACGGCGGATACATTCCGGCCGGCCCCTCGGGGTCGCCGCTGCGCGGCCTGGTCAACGTGCTGCCCACCGGGCGCAACTTCTACTCCGTCGATCCCAAGGCGATCCCGTCTCGCCTTGCCTACGACACCGGGGCCGCCATGGCCGAATCGCTTGTTGAGCGCTACAAGACCGACAACGGCGACTATCCCCGAAACGTCGGGCTCTCCGTCTGGGGCACGTCAGCGATGCGTACGTCGGGCGACGACATCGCCGAGGTGCTCGCTCTCATGGGCGTCATTCCTGAGTGGGACGAGGCATCACGTCGGGTCACCGGTCTGCGCGTCGTACCGCTCGAGGAGCTCGATCGGCCCCGGATCGATGTCACGGTGCGGATCTCGGGCTTCTTCCGTGACGCGTTCCCGCATGTGATCACGATGCTCGACGATGCGGTCCGGCTGGTCGCTGACCTCGACGAGCCTGATGAGCTGAACTTCGTCAAGGCTCATACGGCGGCCGACTTGAGCCAGCACGGCGACCAGCGTCGGGCGACCACGCGCATCTTCGGGTCCAAGCCCGGGTCGTACGGCGCGGGCATCCTGCCGCTGATCGAGTCCGGCAACTGGCGTGACGACAAGGATCTCGCCGAGGTCTACTCGGTCTGGGGCGGATTCGCGTATGGCCGCGACATGGACGGCGTCCCCGCACGTGACGATATGGAAGCCAACTACCGGCGGATCGCGGTCGCGGCTAAGAACACCGACACCCGCGAGCATGACATCGCTGACAGCGATGACTACTTCCAGTACCACGGCGGCATGGTCGCGACCGTGCGTGCGCTGACCGGCACCGCGCCGGCGGCGTACGTCGGCGACTCGACGGTGTCCGATGCTGTCCGCACGCGGTCTCTGACCGAGGAGACGGCACGCGTCTTCCGGGCGAGGGTCGTCAACCCGCGCTGGATCTCCGCGATGCGCCGGCACGGCTACAAGGGCGCCTTCGAGCTGGCCGCGACCGTCGACTATCTCTTCGGGTACGACGCGACGGCTGGCGTCGTCACGGACTGGATGTACGAGCAACTGGCGCAGACATACGCGCTGGACAAGGTCAATCAAGACTTTCTGCGGCACGCGAATCCGTGGGCGTTACGCGGCATCATTGAGCGCCTCACCGAGGCGAGTGACCGGGGGCTCTGGGAGCAACCAGATCCAGAGCTCATGTCTCAACTCGCTCAGCTATACCTCGACGTCGAAGGCGACCTGGAGGATGACGAGTAGCTAGGTAAAAACACAGTCACCGCAGATCGCCTGCGGCGTAGACGAAGCCGTTCGGTAGATCAGACAGCAGCTGCGTCGCCGGAACTCAGGACCGAACGGCCCGGTCGACGACCTGTGGAGCCGTAAGCGTTGCGCGACAGACGCTGCCTGCGCGTAAACAGCATCGGACAGATCTGGACGCGTGGAAGCAACCATCCTCGCTGCCCCGTTGATAGCGGAGGCGACGTTGCCCCATAACAGAGCCTGGGAGACACCGCAGGCGGCTCTTGTCTCGGCGACGATCGCCGCGATCACTTCATCGAGCGCCCGAACCCCACCGCCTGCGTCCGTGGGGCCCGCGACGAACGCCGTGCTCGGCAAGGACAGCGGGAAAGCGCCACCAGGTTCGGGCTGCCACCACCAGCTGTCCACGTCGAAAACAAGCTGGCGCCCCACTGCCGCGGCAAAGCCGAGAACGGGTGAGAGCAGGCGGGCGACCACGCCGAGCTGCATCACCGACCCGGCGACGCGAAGCTCGACAGATTCTGCCGAAATCCGCGCGGAGGTGGCGAGCACGCTTCGTACGGCGGCAATACGGTCACCAAGTGCGTCGTCACCGTCGACAAGGTCGCGAATGGGTCGCCACGGCGCTACCGGGGAGGCGCCCGGCTTATGCCTCTCGACGGCGAAGAACGGCCCGCAGGCTTCAAGAGTTTGCAGGCCGTCCGTCACTGTAGCGACACCAAGTGTCTCCCGCTCAGGCGTTGGCCGTCGCCTTGGTCGCGGCGGTTGTACCGAGTCGAGTCAGCAACCGGTCGGCGAGCGGCGCAAATACCAGGCCGATCGTGCCCCAGATGATCACTTGCGCGCCGACCGAATAGAGCCGGAAGTCTGCCAGTACATCTGCTGGGAATCCCGGGTAGACGATCGCGCCATCCGGATCGGTCAGCGGCAGCGGAGTCTCCGTTGCGTGATGTCCGAACGCGGCCACGTTGGCAGGCAGCTCGCCAAGTGAAGGCAGGATCAGCATCACGATGCCGACAGCGACGATAAAGGCAGCACCGGAGACCAGGCTGGCGCTCCAGGCGCCAAGGCGCGCCTGGAGTTTGCGCCCAAGGAACACCGCCAGCACCAGGAACAGCAGTGAGCACACGACCATGGCCAGATAGAGCCCGGTCCGCGCGCCTATCGTGTCTGCGTTGCCGACCGCCGGCGGATTGGCGGGGTACTTGACGAACGGCACCAGGTAGAAGCCGACCAACCCGCCACCAGCAAGGAGAAGTGCCAGCGAGCGGGCCTTCAGCTTGCCGACCCGGCCGAGGCATACGGCGAACACGACAGCGAAAATTGCGCCGAGTGCGGCGCCCAGCAGAATCATGCCGACGCCGATGCCGAGACTAGCCTGAATTGTACGGCTGAAGATCTCGTGCTCATGGCCACTGACGGCTATGCCGGCCGCCTTGTCGAGCTTTTCTTGGGCGGCGCCGCGACCTTCTTCGTAGTCGATCGCTGCCTGGATCTGCGGTTCGGCAAAGATACGGGCGAAAACAAAAGCAATTAGCCCGCCGAGCGCGCCACTGAGCACGCCACGAAGAATGAACTTATCCATATAAAGTTGTCCTTAACCGGCAAAATCAGTGGCAAGGAAAGCCGAGGAAGTGGCGCGCGTCGTGGACGAACTCGTGGATGTGAGTGTCGGCGCCGAAAACTGACGTCGCACCCTGGTCGACTCCGACGAAGTAGTAAACCGCGAACGCCGCGATCAAGGTGCCGATGATCCAGCGCACCGCGTGGGATATCGGGATGACGATTGGGGTGGCGCCGACGATCGGAGCCGAAATGTTGGCCATGAGAATGCCTCCTTCGGGGATGATGCGTCCCTCGTTGAAATGTGGCCGCGTGATGGCAAAGTGTCTGACTTGCCCGCCGCAGGTGCGACAAGGCTCACAGTGGCGCTACCGTGCTGGAATCACACCAGCTTCCTCACACCAATACGCGATACGACGACACTAGCAATCAAACGGCAAACCGGTCGAGAGCGGGGCAAGGATCACGCATCGCTGCCACCGGTCGAGACCGCCACGGGCATGGTCTCGCCGACGCTCCTGCGCCGCATGCGGCGAGCAAGGCCTCGGCCAGGCTGCAGTGTGACTGTCAGCGCTATCTTCAGTTCATGAAAGTCAGCGTTGTCGACCAACCTTCAGACACGCTTTGAGACAACTCAGCCGATGGTCTTCGATGACGTCGAGACGCAGGTGACGCAGCCGCCAGGCGCAGAGTCGTCGCGGCGGCCCCGTGTGCATTATGAGCTGCTCGGTTGCGCTCTCCACAGTCACGAGCTGCTCGGACCGGTCGACGCCGCGGCCACCGGTCACGTCGACCTCCTGACGCGTGCCGAGCCGGGCGGTGCCTTCACGTGGTTGCGGTGCTTGCGATGCGATGCCTGGGTCCCGCTACGCGAGGCCGACGTACCCGCACCCCGCTCGGGCAAGCACGCAGTCGACGACACCCTGATGCCGCCATTGCGCGGCCGGCCACTGCGCGACAGGTTCGTGCTCCGCTTGATCGCAGCCGATCGCGTCATTCATTTCTTAGTGCTCGCGGCCGTCGCGGTGTCCATCTTTCTGTTCGCGCAGGACCGGGTGAATCTGCACGGTGGTTATCTCCGAATCCTCAACGGCCTTCAGGGCGCGTTCGGCGGCCCGCTGAGCAGCTCGGCACGCCATGGCCTCCTGCACGACCTCAACCAGCTATTCGCCGTACCCACCAAGACGCTCTACCTGTACGGCGCGGGCATCGCGCTGTACGCGCTGATCAACGGCGTCGAGGCCGTGGGGCTGTGGCGATCGCGGCGATGGGCTAAATACCTCACCCTTATCGAAGTTGTCGTACTGCTGCCCATCGAGATTCACGAGCTGACGATCAGCGTGAGCCCCCTGAAGGCCCTCACTCTGGCGCTCAATCTCGCGGTCGTGGCCTACCTGCTGTGGGCTCACCGGCTTCTCGGTGTGCGCGGTGGCGGACGCGCTGATCGTGCGGAAATGGCTCGCGACACAGGCTGGGAACCGCTCTACCGCAGCACCCCGTGGGAGGCAAAGAACCCCGATCGATAGGACATTTCCGGATTATCGGGAGCCTCGTCGTACCGGGAACGCCTGTCGCTCAGCCTGTCTCGGCCGCGCGTGCCTCAGACTGCCTGGTTTTCGCCGCGGACAGCCGCGACAACCGCAGCACACCAGTCACCATGAGTGCCAGCCCTAGCAGGCTTACCGCGGTCGCCCAGGTGTGTCGATTGAGCTTCTCGCCGAGCACCGCCATTCCTAGCACCATGGCCACGATCGGCTCGGCAACCGTCATGGCCGGAAATGATGCCTGCACCCGACCGGCGGCGAACGCTCGCTGCTGGCAATACACCGCCGCCAGGCCTGCGACCGCGACCATGTACAGCGGTGGGTGGACGAGCACCCGGGTCGGATGCTGCCAATCCTGACCGATGGAGTGAATCAGCACCGCAACGATCCCGAAGAGAGCACCCGCGACCGTCCCGTATATCAGCGCGCGCGGCGCTCGCGGGGACCGCTCCGCGTACACCAGGACAGCGGCCAGCCCGCCCAATAACAAGGACACCACCAAGACCAGGATCCACCACTGCGGCCCAATCCGCGCCGGTACGGGCCTCGCGAAGACCACGAACGCACCGACTCCGGCTGCCAGCAGGACTCCCCAGAGCCATTGGCGAGCCGTCACGGCGACGCCATTCAGCAAGTGGTCGATGGGCAGGGCAAACAGGACAGAGAGCACGATCAGCGGCTGCACCAACAACACCGCACCCAGGCCCAGCGCGACCGCCTGCAGCGCGAAGCCGCCAAATGCGACCAACGCGCCAATCCACCAACGCCCGGTGATGCGGCCGTCGGCGCGGGAGGCTCGTTGCCGCAGGACCGTCCCCAACGCCATGAGCATGGCCGCTCCAATCGCGAGCAGCGCAGGCAACAAGGTGTGCATCGGGTCAGACTAACTGCACGATGCCCTATGCCTGATCGAGGCCGATCCACGCAGGCGAGTTGCCGGCAAAGTGGTTGGCTATGTGCTTGGGGCTGACTTGCGTCAGCGACGCCGAGCATGACTGCGCGGACGCGCTGCCGGGCGCCGGCGTACGACGCTGCGAGGGCGAGCTTCCCTGATCAGGACCGAGGCACGCCGATCGTGATGCGTGTCCAGGAGGTCTCGATCCATCTCGATACCTGCAACGCCTTCGAGGTCGGCGAGTACGTCGAGATCGAGAACCAACGGCTGCGTGTCCTTACGGTCTTTGGGAATGAACGATGCGACGACGATTGCCAGCACGCAGGAGATCGCGCCGAGCAGGAAACACAGGTCGAATGCCGTGAATGAATGGTGGTGCATGATCTCGGGGTGCGCCGCCGAGCTGGCGAAGGCTACCGCGATAATCGCACCGTGCACCGCCGCCGCCAGCGAGGTCCCGAGCGAGCGGGACAGCGTGTTGACGCTGTTGGCCGCCGCGGTCTCCGTCGTCGGCACCGATCGCATGATGATTGTGGGCATCGCGGCATACGCGATGGCGATGCCGACACCGGTGGCTGCGGCAACAATCAACGCTTCCCACACGTGTTCAAGGAAGAACGCCGCATAGATGAATCCGCAGGCGATAACGAGCGATCCGAGCCGCAGAGCGAAACGTGGACCGAATCGGACGATGATACGAGCCGCCAGCGGAGAGACGAGCATCATCGCGATGCCCATCGGAGCGGAGCACAGGCCCGCGACGATCATCGACTGACCGAAACCGAGTCCGGTCCCGTCCGGCGCTTGAAGCAGCTGAGTCATCACCAGGTTGAGGGTGTACATCGCGAAACCAATGAGGATCGACGTCAAGTTGGTGAAGAGCACCACTCGCCGGATCGAGGTCCGGATGTTGATGAGGGGGGCTTTCGAGCGCAGCTCGTAGCGACTCCAGGCGACGAATACGATCGCCGCCACAGCGAACAGCGCCAGTTGTTTCGGATCGCCCCAACCCCAGTCGGTGGACTTCGATAGGCCAAACAGCAACGACACGAGCACGATCGAGAGCCCCGCCGCGCCGACGAAGTCGAACCGCCCGCCGGTCTTGATCGTCGATTCCGGTATCGAGCGGGCGATACCGATCATTGCGATGACGCCGATGACCGTAGAACCCCAGAAAAGATAGTGCCAGCTCAGTTTCTCGGCGACCATTGCCGATAGCGGCAAACCGACCGCCCCGCCAATGCCTAGGGTCGCGCTCATCAGCGCGACGGCCGACGCGAGACGTTCGCGCGGCAACGTGTCGCGCATCAGACTGATCCCGAGCGCGATCGAGCCGAGGGACATCCCCTGCAAACCCCGACCAATGAGCATCGGTGCGAGCGAGTTGCTCAACGCGCAGAACACGGACCCGATCACCATTGTGCTGACCGATATGAGCAGAATCCGTCGCTTACCGAACATGTCGCCCAAACGCCCCGAAATCGGCGTGAAGACGGCGCCTACTAATAGCGTCACTGTTAGCACCCAGGTGGAGTTCGCCGGATGGGTGTGCAGGATCTTCGGCAGACTCGGCAAAATCGGGATGACCAGGGTCTGCATGATCGAAACGGCCATGCCGGTCATCGCGAGGATTGCGGTGACCCGACGCGGTGACGCCATCCGTTGCACGGATGGCGTCGTCGTCGATGTGTCAAGAAGCGTCATACGGATTGATCAGACTCGCAATGCTCGTAGTTTGGTAGATAGTTGCTCACAGCAACAGACTACGGTAATTAGCAGTGCTAAGCATTAATTAGTGGCGAGATACACGTGCGCGGACCTACTCACGGGGTCTTTACTTCGCACGACCAATGATGTCGCCGGCCCGGTTGATCACCACAATGTCGACCTCGACCTGCACGTTGCCCAGGACACTCCGGCATTTTTCGAGCGCGGCGGCGGCCACCCGATCGGCCAGCGGCACACCGTGATCTCGGGCGATCTCCCACGCATGCAGTGCGGAGTTGGCCGCCGCGATCTGCACAGCGAGCGCCTCGTCCTCGACGAAGGTGGCGACGAAGTCGAGGTTGATTGACGATCGTCCAGAGTGCAGGTCCAAATGACCAGCGGCGAGTTTCGACATCTTCGCGAAGCCGCCGGCAACCGTGAGACGTGGCACGGGATGACCCTTGACGTACTTCAGGACCGCACCGGCGAAGTCGCCCATGTCGAGCATTGCGCCCTCATCCAACCCGTAGAGCGCCCGCACGGTCGCTTCGGACGTCGTACCGGTCGCCGCCCCGACGTGGGTGACTCCGGTAGCGCGCGCGACATCCACGCCACGACGAATCGAGTCGATCCACGCCGAGCACGAATAGGGCACCACGATCCCCGTCGTACCAAGGACGGACAGGCCGCCGACGATCCCGAGCCTCGGATTCCAGGTGTGCTGCGCGAGATCCGCACCGTGTTCGATGCTGACCTCGACGCGTACGCCGCCCGGATGTCCTAGACGGCGGGCAATCTCGGCTACATGGTCACACATCATCTTCCGCGGGACCGGGTTGATCGCCGGCTCCCCCACCGCGACAGGCAGACCTGGTTTTGTCACGATGCCGACACCCTCACCGGCCGCAAAAACGACTGCGTCGCCGCCAATGAGCGTCACCGTCGAGGTAACCAGCGCGCCATGCGTGACGTCAGGATCGTCACCGGCATCCTTCGTAATCGTCGCGCGGGCCGTCTGCTCGTCAACCCGCTCATGTTTCGTCAGCGCAAATGACGGCGTCTGGCCGCGCGGCAGCGTGATCATGACCGGATCTGGAAACTCCCCCGACAAAAGGGCCGTGTACGCCGCCGTTGTCGCGGCGGTCGCGCATGCCCCGGTTGTCCAGCCGTAACGCATCTTGCCGTCGGGCTGCTGCTCGCGCTGCGTCATCGTCGTACGCCGACCATGTCCAACAACGCCTCCGTATCGAGGTTTTCCTCAATCGCATCGGCCAGCGCATCGATCATCCGCTCGCGCCGTTCACCAAACCCTGGTGCGTCCCTCGCTGGCTCCCACTCTGATCCGGCCATCGCGGCTACCTCGACCAGCCAGGCGCGCCGGAAGGCGTCGTTCTCTAGGGTGCCGTGCCACGTCGTACCCCACGTCGTACCGAGCTGGATACCGTCTAGAAAAGCGATCGCGGAGCCGCCATCACCGATCGTCCTCGTAATGCCGTGGTGAATCTCGTATGCCTCAACGACGTGACTGCGCCAGCTGCCTTGCGGACGGCCAAGCGTCTTCTCGTCTTCGAAGCGCACCGCGGTCGGCAGCAGACCCAGCCCCTCGACCACGCCGGCACCGGACTCGACCGAGTCGTCGAGTGTCCGCGCGAGCATCTGGTAACCACCGCAGATGCCAAGAATAGGTAGCTCCTGATTGGCCCGTTGGCGAAGTGCATCGGCGATTCCGCTGTCCTGCAGCCAATGCAGATCGCTCACAGTTGCACGCGAACCGGGGAGTACGACGAGATCCGCCGACCGGATCGCTGCCGGATCGATGGTCACGGCGACAGCCACTCCCGGCTCGGCGGCGAGAGCGTCGACGTCGGTCGCGTTGGAAATGCGCGGCAAGCGGACGACCGCGACGCGTAGGGTCCCGCCGTCGGCGTCGGTCCACCGGCCCACCTCGAGCGTGTCTTCGCTGTCCAGCCACATGTCGCGCATCCACGGGATCACCCCGAGGAACGGCCGCCCGGTGAGCTCGGACAACCGCTCAAGACCGGGACGCAGCAACGATTCGTCACCGCGGAACTTGTTGATGATGAACGCTTTCACTAGTGCGCGGTCTGCTGGCTCGAGCAGTTCGACGGTTCCATACAGAGATGCGAACACCCCGCCTCGGTCGATGTCCCCCACAACAACCACCGGCAGGTCGAACTCGCGCGCGAGCCCCATGTTGACGTAATCACCGGACCGTAAGTTGATTTCGGCCGGCGAACCGGCACCCTCACACACGATTACGTCGTACTGCTCCTGGAGTTCGCGGTACGCCGTGAACGCGGCCGCGGCCAGGTGCCCGCGCCCACTCGCGAACTCCCCTGCTTCCAGTACGCCGTCGGCCTTACCACGCACCACGACGAACGACCGACGGTCCGAGCCGGGCTTGAGGAGCACGGGGTTCATTGCGGAGGTTGGTACGGCGCGGGCGGCCTGGGCCTGGAGATATTGGGCGCGGCCGATTTCCGCTCCATCGGCGCAGACCATCGAGTTGTTAGACATATTCTGCGCTTTGAAAGGCGCGACCGCGAGTCCCTGGCGGGCGAGGAATCGACAGATACCCGTCGTGACGAGGGACTTTCCGGCGTCCGACGACGTACCGGCGACCAGCAGGCCGCGACCAGGGGCATGAGACATGGTCTCCACCCTATTCGCCGCCGTCACGACGCCGCTCTGGCATGCTGAGCTCATGAAATTCGACCTCGAGCGCCTCCCTGAATCTGTGCTCGACGAGCTGGGGGCGCGCCATCTAGCAACTCTCGCGACCACCCGCGCCAACGGTACGACGCATCTCGTACCGGTCGGCTTCACCTACGATCCGTCGACGAAGACCGCTCGAGTGACGACCTCGGTCACGTCAGTCAAGGTGCGCAACATCGAGAACGCCGAGATGGCCGGCGGATCCGCGCGCGCATCGATCTGTCAGTTGAACGGTCCGAGCTGGCTGACACTCGAGGGGACGATTCGCCTGTCCCGCGACCCGGCCGAGATCGCCGAAGCGGTACGCCGATACGCCGTTCGATATCGTCAGCCACGCGAAAATCCGCGTCGTATCGCGCTCGTCATGCAGGTCGACTCGATGATGGGGCACGTCACGACGGCCGGTACCGCGTGACGGACGGCCGGACATTCGTGACGGACGGTCGGACATTCGTGACGGACGGTCGGACATTCGTGACGGATCGCCGGACATTCGTGACGGATCGCCGGACATACGTGACGGACGGCGGGGTGGGACGGGTAGCGAGTGGCCCAACTACTTATCGGCTCCAGCGGGAGTCTTGATGTCGAACCCGCGGTAGCCGTTATCGGTTACCTCGGCGAGCTGTTCCCGATAGGCGGCAAGTCCGGCCATGTAGAACATCACCGTGTTTTTCTTGCCCGGGATGTTGGCACCGAAGATCCAGGAGTCAGCCTTCGGGAAGAGCGTCATATCGGCGATCTCCTGGCAGGTCTTGGTCCAGCCGTCTTCGGCGTCTTTGGTCGGTTCCACGGTGACACCCTCCCGATCCTTCACATGCTTGACCAAGTCGGAGATCCACTCGACCTGGGTCTCGATGCTTGGCGGCAGATTGGTGAACGGTCCGTTTGGGCCCAGAATCATGAATAGGTTAGGGAACTGCGAGATTGTCGTACCGAGAAAGCTCGTGGGTCCTGCATTCCAGTGGTCATTCAGCGTGACGCCGCCTCGGCCACGGATGTCCAGCTTGGTGTAGTTGCCGTCGACGGCGTCAAATCCGGTCGCGAGAATCAGCACATCGATTTCGTGCTCAACGCCGTCCGCGGTGCGAATCCCCTTCGGGGTGATCTCGTCGATGGGGTTCTCTTTCAACGCCACGAGCTCAACATGCTCTCGGTTGTAGGTGTCGTAGTAGTCCGTCCCGCACAGTGGACGCTTCGCGTAATAGTCGGTAGGCATCAGCTTGCGCGCCGTTTCCGGGTCGTTGACCGCCTCGGCGATTTTGCCCTTGATGAAGTCCTGCGCGGCCTTGTTGGCCTCCTCATCAGTAGCGATATCGCTAAAGGTAGCGAACATGAAACGGAAGCCGCCGCCCTCGTTCCAGTTCTTCTCGAACACGCGCTGGCGCTCTTCCTCCGACACGCTCATCGCCGGTACGTCGCTCTCCTCGAACCCGAACGCGACCACGGAGTTGCGGACGTGTTCCCAGATTTGGTCGTAATCGGACTTCACCGAGTCGACGTACTCCGGCGTCACCGGACCATTGCCGACCGGTACGCAATACTGCGGAGAACGTTGGAAGACGGTGAGATGGTCGACCTCGTCGCGAATGGCGGTGATGACCTGTATCCCTGTTGACCCGGTGCCGATGACTCCCACGCGTTTCCCGGAGAAGTCGTGCTGGTCGGGCCACGCACCGGTGTGGACCATGTCGCCGGCGAACGTCTCGATTCCTTTGATGTCGGGAATGTTAGTGCGCGATAACAGGCCGAGGGCGGTAACGACGAAACGCGCGGTGAACGTCTCGCCGGTGTCGGTCTTGAGTGTCCAACGACCGCTGGCATCGTCGTACAGGATGCCGGTGATGCCGGTATTGAACTGGATGTCGCGGGCGAGGTCGTAGCGTTCAACGACGTGCCCGAGATACGCGAGGATCTGGGGCTGCTGAAGGTAGCGGGTGTCCCACTCCCATTCCTGCAGCAGTTCCTTGTCAAAGGAGTAGCGATAGACATAGCTCTCGGTGTCTGAGAGCGCTCCTGGGTACCGATTCCAGTACCACGTGCCGCCCACGCCGCCAGCCTTGTCGAACGCCCGCACCGACAGCCCGAGCTCGTTGCGAAGCTTGTACAGCGAGTAAATGCCGCCAAATCCGGTGCCGATGACGATCGCGTCGTAGTCGGTCGTCTTCGTATCCGAGGAGTTACCTCGGGTTTGTGTCTGAGTCATGATTACAGAACTTTCCTTACATAAATAGATATGTTGGCTGCTATTTCTTGTACCAAGTGGCGACCCGCTGGATCTCCTCATCGACCTCCGGCGCCGTACCGGACATGGACGGGAACACGTGCTGCATGCCGTCGACAATCGACAGCGTGGAGTCGACGCCGGCCGCCGTCGCTAGCGCGTGTAGTCGCTCCCCGTTGTCGCGGAGCGTTTCGACTCCCCCGACGTTGATATACAGGCGAGGAAATCCGGTGAGGTCGGCGTACAACGGGTTCGCTAACGGATCGCTCGGCGATGCCCCTTCGGGAAGAAACATCCCCGCCATACCTTCAAGGATTGCGCGGGAGACAAGCGCATCCGTGTCGGCGTTTGTGTCAAGGGTTTTGCCCTTGTGCTCCATGTCGAGCCATGGCGAGTAGGCGATGACGCAGCCCGGCAACGGAAGACCCTCCTCGCGGAACTTGAGCACGCTGGCGACGGCCAGGTTTCCGCCGGCGGAGTCTCCAATAGTGCTCATGTTCTCGGCTTTGTAGCCGCGATCGAGCAACTCCTTGTAGACCGCCAGCGAATCCTCCAGCTGTGCTGGGAACGGGTCTTCGGGCGCGCGGCGATAGTCAACGACGATCGCGTTTGCCCCACACGCCTTAGCGGTGTGGCCGGCCATCTTGCGGTGGGAGTCTGCTGACCCCACCGCAAAACCGCCTCCATGGGTGTAAATCATCAGCTTCGCCTCGTCCGCACCATCGGGCAGCGCCCAGATCACCGGTACGCCGGCGACGGTCTCAGTCTTGTAGCGCACGTCCTCAGGTTCGCTGGCGGTCGAGTGCCATTGGTCGAACATGTCCCGCATCGTCGGAAGATCCATCGCCGGATCGGCGACCATCCGGTCGGTCCATCCCTGGTACAGCGCCCGCAGGCTGTCTGATTCGCGGCTTGGCGACATTGCGTTGCTCCTCTACTCATGTCGGAATCTGTCTTACTGACATTTCTAACGGTGAATAGAGAACGCGGGGTGTTCCATTGTGGAACACCCCGCTTTTTTGGAAGTTGCTGAAGCGTCAGTCGGCCAACGCCTCGGATTCATCGATGTGATGAACCCGAATCTTTCGATACAACGTCGTGCGGCCGATGCCGAGCGACCTTGCGGCCTCCGACCGGTTACCGTTGGCACTGGCGAGAGCGGCGACAATGGCTTCGCGCTCGGCGTTTTCGATAGGCGTACGCTGGCGGGCCTGCACCGACTCGACGAGCTGCACGGGCAGGTCCGTTAGCTGTACCAAACCACCGCGCTTGCGCTGAGCGAGCGCGAGAAGCGTCCGGTGTAGCTCCGCGAGGTTGCCCGGCCACGTCCACCTCATCAACGCTTGCATGGCCTGCGACGACAGCGTCATCGCGTTGAGCGGCTCGGGGAATCCCGCAACCATCGCGCGCACGAACGGGACGATATCCTCGCGCATCGCGGCCAGGGCCGGGATCTCAACGACGGTAGCAATCTGACCGATCAATGCGCCGACGTGAGCCGGTGCGGAGTCTGGGTCGGCGGTCACGACCAGTCGTCCATCGCCGGATGACGCCGTCTCGGCGAGATGCCGGACCTTGGTGACGTCCGTCGAAGGAAGGTCCTGCAAGTGCCGTAGGACGAGCGTTCCGCCGCCCGCGAGGCGACCGCTGGCGTCCTTGAACCAAGACGCACCATCGCCAAGGGCAAACGCAGTCACGTCGAGAGTCATCGGAGCGGTCGCTCCCAAGTGCTGTTCGACGAAGTCCCGTGCAATGTGAAGCTTCCCGGCCCCGGTGGGACCGCACAGCGCTAGATTCTCACCCATCTGCGCTACCTGACGAAGTTGCTCCTCGACGTGTGGCAACCGGTGGTGCCGCGCCTCGCCCCCTGACGAGTCCCCTCGGGAGACTTGGAATCGGGGGAGCGCGGCCTGCGGCATGATCTCAAGCGAGTAGTACGCCGACTGCCCGACACCGTCGACTCTTTCAGCGACACAGCCGACCTCGCCAACGGCAGTCTGCAAGGTGAGAGGGAGTGTGCCGACCCAGTCGTGCCCGGACAACATTTCCCAGAGCTGCGCGTGGGTCTCAGTGTTGATGTAGGCCAATCCAAGGGAGTTGGCCAGGATGGTGCGCCTACTGAGGACGACGAGCGGCCCGCGGTGGCGGCGTTCGCGCGCGGTGTAGATCCGCATCAGGTGCTGCTCACTTTCCGAGGCGAGGCTGAGCAGCCGAGACTCGATCTGCCGACCGGCGTCGAGCGTCAGTGCGCTCATGAGCGGGCTGGTCGCGCCGATGGAACACGCGAACGAGAACGCGCCAAGCACCCGACCGGAGATCGGACTCTTGATCGGTACGCCGGCGCAGGACAGATCCGCAAGCAACTCGGAATAGTGTTCGGCGCCCCGGACGAATACGGGCTTCTTCTCCTCAAGCACCGTGCCGAGCCCGTTCGTGCCGATCGAAAGCTCGGAGTAGTCGAAACCCTGCGCCGCAGAGGCGCGGTCGAATTTCCTGGTCTGCGTCCGGTCGCGGGTACGCCGCAGGATGATCTGGCCGCTCTGATCGGACAGCACCATAGCGACGTTGACGTCGGCCAGGTCGTGTTCGAGACGGTCAAGCACCGGCGTCGCGGCCCGGATCAGCAGCGATTCGGGATCGATATTGTTGACGTAACGCACTCTTACTTCGCCGTCGTGCGGTACGGCGCTCGCCAACGATCGACGCCAACTGCGCACGATCGTCTCCGGCACGCCGGGCTCCTTCGCCACTTCGGCAAAGAGTCCTTTACGGATCAGCGATTCTCGCGCCGCCGCCGTACGTGCTTGTTGAGCTGGCCGACTTCCCACTCCGGTGCCCTCTCTGGCGTCCTTCGTGCCAGTGGGCAACGACTTGGTACGCCGAACGGACTCGCATGATGTGCATCACACGATACCCGGCGGGGCGTCGTACCGGCTAGTTTTCGTTGCCGTACGCCGCCCCCACGGCGAGTTCGTCTTCGCGTTCTACCCGGTCGAGGTCGTCCAGTTCGGGCTGCGCGACCTCACCGCGATCCGCTGCGGCAAGTGCGCGATGGACCGTGCTGAGCACGACGGCCGCGACCAGCACCGCCACCGCACCGATGATGAACGGCACGTGCGCGTTGAACGACTCGACGAGCAGTCCGGCAGCGAACGGCGCCAGACCGCCACCGATGAACCGGACGAAGCCGTACGTCGCGGAGGCCACGGGCCGCTCGACCGGCGCAATGCTCATGACCGCGGTCGTGACGAGGGTGTTGTTGACACCGATGAACGCCCCGGCCACGATAACCGCCACGACGACCACCGTCGGGTTATTTGGCCATATCCCGATGATGGCGAGGTCTATTGCCATCAGGACGAAGTTTCCGTAGAGGGTCCCCGCCGTACCGAAACGAGCCTTGAGCCACGGCGCGCCAAAGACGGCGAAGATCGCGACGAGTATGCCCCATCCACAGAAGACCAAACCGAGCATCTGTGGGCTGCTGGCGTGCATCAGGAACGGCGAATACCCCAACAGGGTGAAGAACCCCCAGTTGTAGAGCAGTCCGACGATGCTGGTGGTCGCTAGACTGCGGTGGCGCAGGGCTTTGATCGGTTCGAGCACGCTTTCGCGGCGCTGTGGTTTCTCGCTCTTGGGTACGAGGAACACCGTCGCGATGAGTGCAATCGCCATGAGGACCGCGACGCCGAAGAACGGGCCGCGCCAGCTGATGTCGCCCAGCGTGCCGCCTAACAGCGGACCCAGTGCGATACCGATACCCAGTGCGGCCTCATAGAGGACGATGGCACCGGCGAAACCGCCGCTGGCCGAGCTCACGATCACCGACAGCGAGGTGGCGATGAACAGAGCATTACCTAGACCCCAGCCGGCGCGGAAGCCGACGATTCCGCCGATGGTGTCAGACATTCCCGCGAGGGCGGCGAACACGACGATCAGGACCAGCCCGGCGATCAGGGTGCGCTTAGCGCCGATCCGGCTCGAGACCCATCCGGTGATGAGCATCGCGACCGCAGTGACGACGAGGTAGCTGGTGAACAGCAGCTCGACCTGGCTTGGAGACGCGTGGAGCTCGCTGCTTAGGGAGGCGAGGATCGGGTCCACCAGGCCAATGCCCATAAACGAGATCACGCACGCAAACGCGACGGCCCAAACAGCCTTGGGTTGCTTGAATGGGCTCTGTTGAGGCGTAGACACACTCATACGAGGAAGCTCCCTATTCTGTTGTCATTGGCATGTTGATGAGTCTTTCGAGGGCTGGCAGCGCTGCCATCAGAGCCGCGCGGTCGGCGCTGTCCAATCGCTCGATCGGGCCGAGCAATGAGCGGGTGCGGGTCGTGTGCCGATCGGCAAGGAGTTTGCGCCCGGCGTCGGTAATACGCACAAGGGATGCCCGACCGTCATGCGGATCGGGATACCGCTCGGCGTGTCCGGCTGCTTCGAGACGGTTGACGAGGGTCGTCATGCCCGGCTGAGAGACGCTTTCGCGGACAGCGAGTGCGGAGATCCGCAGCGGCCCGTCGGTGCGCAAGGTGTCGAGTGTGGTCACCGTCGTCGAGCTGACCATCACCGGCGCATAACGCCTACCCCAGAGGATCAGTCGATCGAGACCGTCGGCGAGCGCCATCGCGTTTAATTGCTTAGCCACGTTAAGGAACTATATAACTGACTTATATAACCTCGCAATGGGGTTCCAGAGTTAGGATGAGCGCATGTCGGAGCAGCTTGAGCAGGTGTACCGGGAGTTCCTAGCGATGAAGCCGGAACTCGTCAACGACTTCGAGGCGGCCCTCGCGCCGGGTGCGCCGAAAACGCCGGCCCCCGCGCCTGAAGAGGTGCGCAGACGCTACGACATCGAGGAGCGCCAGGTGGCCGGGTTCGGCGTGCAGATCCTGCATCCTCGCCAGGGTGGCTCCGGGATTCAGGCGGTGTACTTTCACGGCGGCGCCTATACGCTTCCTTTCCTGGAGCTGCACTGGCCGATAGTCGTCGGCCTGGCCGACCGCACCGGCGCGGACCTGTGGATACCGCACTACACCCCCTCGCCGGATGCCACGGTCGACGACGCTCTGCCGTTCATCGATGCACTCGCTCTCACGGTCCCAGAAGCCGCCGGCGACCACCGCTACATCGTGTCTGGAGAATCGGCCGGCGGAAACATGGCTCTTGTGCAGACGTTGCGGGCACGCGACAACGGCACGCGGCTGCCCGACCACCTGGTGATCCACGCGCCGTGGGTAGACCTTCGCACGTGTGACCCAAAGTCGCTGGAGATGGAGGACATCGATGCCCTCATGATTGTGGATCAGCTTCACCGTGCCGCACGAAACTGGTCCGGTGCGCGCGAGATCACCGACCCGATGGTGAGTCCACTGTTTGCGGACCTGAGCGGACTACCGCCAATTACGGTGCTGCAAGGCACCAACGACCTGCTGCTGCCCGACGTACTCACCTTCGTCGACCGTGCCCGAGAGCAGGGTGCCGAGGTGGAGCTTGAGCTTGTAGAGGGCGCGTTCCACGTATACATCGGCGTCGACACCCCGGAGTCGCAGCGCTCGCTGGACCTCGCCGCGGAGCGTTTCCGCGGGAGCGCCTAGAGCGCTTCGGTGAGGCGATCGCGTACGACGGCGCGCGGGTCGGGGCGGCGCTCAGACAGCGCACCGAAGATGGCGCCGTCGGCGACACACAGGATCAGGTCGGCCGACAGCCTCGTGCGCACCTGACAGCGGGTGAGGATCTGCTCGATTGCGCTCACGAGCGCCGGCCGCAGCCCGGTCAGGGCATTGGCAACCGGCGCCACCCGGGCCGCAGCAAGAAGCTGTTCGTAGCGGCAAAGCACGTCGTCGGTATCGCCCGGCGGAAGGAGCGCGGCCGTGATCGCCGCCGCGGCCGCGGATGAACCGCGGCGATTGGTACGCCGTACCGCCTCCTGCGCGGCATCGGCCCACTGCCGGCACACCTCGGCCGCACTGAGGGCGAGAAGGTCATCGACCGACGCGAAATAATAGGTGACCGCCGACAACGCGACCCCAGCCTTAGCGGCGACGGCCCGAGCGGTGAACCCGCTGGGCCCATCGGTCTGGATCAGCTCGGCGCCGCCCTCAATAAGAAGCGCGCGTTTGGCGATCGCCCGATCCTGCTGCGGCGTAGTCATCTAGTGCCCCGCTCCAAACACCTGCAGCCCGATCACGCCGGCAATGATGAGCCCGATCGAGACGATCACCATCGCGTTCACCGGATCCTTCAGCCAGACGATCCCGATAATCGCCGTCAGCGATGCCCCGATACCGACCCAGACGGCGTACGCCGGACCTACCGGGAGCGACTTGAGCGCATACATCAAACCGGCAAGCGACACGATCGACAGCACGACGAACGTGACAGACGGCCATAATCTGCTGAACCCGTGCGAGGCCTTGAGCGCGAGCGCCCAGCCCGCCTCCATACACCCGGACACGATCAACACGGCCCACGCCATCGCCAAACTCCCTGATTGGTTGCGATTTGATTACTGGTACGAGCGTACCAATTATCGATCCACGGAACCGGCTTGGTGACCGTTCTGACCCACCGCGCACTCGTCATGCAGAATGGGCCCCAGAAGTGTGACGCGCCGCATAGATGGATGGAGACCGCGCATGACTGCAGCACCACTGTCGATCCCGTTTGCCGATGGGGCCATGGGCAGACCAATTCGCCAGGTCGCCGACATCATCCGGCAAAGCGCGGAGGCGTTCGGCGACGACGTCGCGCTGCGCGAGGAGTCCGGCGACACCACCTATCGACGGCTCGATGAACGTTCCAGCCAGTTCGCGAATGCTTTGATCGCCGCAGGCGTCCAGCCCGGCGATCGGGTCGCACTCGTCAGCGGCAATAGCCACTATTTTCTGGAGATTGTGTACGGCGCAGCCAAAATGGGCGCCATCGCCGCTCCCGCGAACACCCTGCTGGCGCCTGCAGAGATCGTTCGGGTACTGAGCAGTTGCGATCCAACGGTGCTGTTTGTCGGCGCCGATGAGGGGGAGGCTGCACCTGCGACCGGTGCGGTCCCGAGCATCCGTATCAACCTCGATCCTGAGTCGTACGAAGAGTTCATCAAGGATCAGCCGACGACCGATCCCGGTCACCAGAGCGAACCAACCGATACCGGCGTGATCTTGTTCTCCTCAGGCACCACGGGCCTACCCAAGGGCATCAAGCTCAATGGCATCAACTTCAGCGGCAATTTGTCCGCGCCCGAGGACCACCTCGAGTTCGAGGGCACGCCTATCTCGATGGCGCCCGTGCCGTTCTTCCACATCACCGGGCTCACCTCCGCACTCAGCGCCAACTCCAAAGGCGGCGTACTGCTGCTCAAGATGCCCAATGGCCCGGGCGATCTCATCCGATTGCTCACCGAGGAGAAGGTGACGCACGCGGTCGGCGTACCGACGATCCTGCAGATGATCACGCAACATCCGGACGCGCAAACGGCCGATTGGTCCAACCTGAAGTTCTTTGGGTACGGCGGCGCCCCCATGCCAGTGGCGGTAATCAAGGCGGCCACCGAATTGATCGGCTGTGGACTATTCCAGGGTTACGGCATGACCGAGACGACCGCGGCAGTGACCGTGCTGTGGCCGGAAGATCATCTGCCGAGTCCTGGCCGCGAGAAGCAGATCGGGTCGGTCGGTCGGGCGCTCAACGACACCGAGATCCGTATCGTCGACATGGTCACTCGCGAGCCATTACCGGTCGGCGAGCGCGGCGAGATTCAGGTCCGCGGTTCACGGGTCACGGCTGGCTACTGGAACCGCGACGACGAGACGACCCGCGCGCTGTCCGAGGACGGCTGGCTGAGCACCGGCGACGGCGGTTCGCTCGACGAAGAGGGATACCTCTACCTCGCCGACCGGATCAAGGACATGATCGTCAGCGGCGGTGAGAACGTCTACCCCGCCGAAGTCGAGAACGCGCTGTCTGATCACCCACAGATCGCCGAGGTCGCCGTGATCGGCGTCCCGTCGGAGAAGTGGGGCGAGTCGCCGTACGCCATTGTCGTCAAGCGAGCCGGCACCGACCCCAGCGAAGAGGACATCATCAGCTGGTCTCGCGAACAGATCGCGCACTTCAAGTGCCCGGTCGGCGTGACTTTCGTCGATGCGCTTCCGCGCAACCCGAACGGCAAGATCCTCAAGCGGGTGCTGCGCGAACAGTTCAGCTAGCGCCCCTAGTCGCGTGCCGCAGTACGCCGTTAATGACGCCGGCGGCCTCGCGCGGGCTGGGCATCGAGATGACGTGCTCGTTGCCGTTTGTCATGCGCACCAGGAGAGCAGGACCGCTGCCCATGATCAGGTTGCGACCGTTGGGACGCATCCGCAGACCCCAGCCGCCGTACCGAAGCGGCGAGATCTTGTCCGCGTAGTCGGCGTGGTCGACGTCGCGCATGTGCATCGACATCGACGCGAACGGGATAGCGCCGGACCGTACGACGATCTTATCGTTCGTGATCCTGACGTTGTAGAACGCAAACTGGAGAGCGATGACGCCGGCGACCACGGCAATCAGCAGGCTCGGGCCCATCCCTACGAACACCAGCACTAGCGGGACCAACGTGACGACGAGCCCGATCGCGATGAGGAGGTCGCTGTGACCGCGGTGGCTCCAGGAAACACGCTCGGTCGGCGACACCTCGATCAGCGGCCGGTCGCTGTCGATCAGGCTCAGGTTCCGCTCGCTTTCGGGCACCGGGCCGTACACGTACAGCGCCAGCGCAGCGATCACCACTGCGCCGACGATTGGCCACAGCACATCGAGGGCGCCGGTGCGCGCGTCGTGCGCGTCTGTGAGGCCGTAGTTGGCAACGATGACTGACAGCAGCGCCGCGAACAGGATCATCGCGATACCGCTACCACCGGCGACTACCCAGCGTCGTACCGCGAACGACGTGCTCACGAACCAGACCACCCAGGCCAGGACGCACAGCGCGACCACAATGGCGGGCATCACCAACAAATTAGCCGTCCGCGAACTAAATCCGTCGGGTGGTGAGTTGGCAAACCCGCTGAAGTGCGATCCCATCGGATCGGGCAGGTGACTTTTGCTGAGCGCGACAACGACGACGGTCGCCGCGGCGATCGCGACAAGCAGCACCGACGCCACCCACCACTCTCGCGCGGTTTTGGGTGTCCGAGGCGGTTGCCTTGGAGTTGCCGTTCTCACCATGACCTCCTTAGTAGGTCTGTCAGCTCGTCCCGGCTCAGCCCACCGGAATGCGCGAGCCGGATGACGTCCTCGATTGCGTTGTGCAGCGCAGCGGTGGCCGCCGACGCCGTGCCGACAACACTCACGCCGCGGCCGCGACGTACTTCGAGCAAGCCGTCCTCCTGCAGCCGTTGGTATGCCTTTAGGACCGTGTGCATGTTGACGCCAAGGTCGTGCGCCAGCTGCCTAGCGGGCGGCAATCTATCGCCGGGATTCAGCGTGCCCGCCGCGATCGACTTGCGAATGCTCGCCGCGATCTGCCCGGTCAGGGGGACCGTGCTTCGCGGATCAACGCTAACGAACATGTTCTATTTATACTATAACAATTCGTCCCATCGCAAGCCGCGTATGTTGAGGGCGTCAGCTTTCCGAATGAATATCCAAGAGGTACACAGTGAAGCAAGGGCAACCGGGCGCTACATCACCTATCTACCAACGCCCGATCCCTATCGTGCAAGCACCAATGGCGGGCGCATGTACGCCGGAACTCGCGGCCGTGGTCTCCAACGCAGGCGGGCTCGGCTTCCTCGCCGCCGGCTACAAGTCCTGCGAGGGCATGGCCGCCGAAATCGACCGAATGCGCGCCCTCACGGCCGAGCCGTTCGCGATGAACCTCTTTACTCCGCAGCTCGACCGCACGGACGAGCTCGGCCCGCGCGTCGCGCGCTACCGGGACTCACTTGCCGCTACGGCACAGAAGTACGGGGTCGAGCTCGGCGTAGCGGCGTACGACCGCGATGACTTCGAGGCCAAGATCGCCTACCTGAGTGCCCATCCCGTCGCGGCCGTGACGTTTACCTTCGGCCCGGTCGACGTCGAGACCGTCACCGCGTTGCGCGCGGCCGGCAGCGAGGTCGGGTTCACCGTCACGTCCGCACACGAAGCGCGTGAAGCAGTCCGGCTCGGCGCAACCTTCTTGTTCGCGCAAGGCGCGGAGGCCGGCGGGCACCGCGGCACCTGGAATATCTCCGACGTACCCAACACCGACGACGCGGCCACCGTGACGCGGGCCGTCATCGAGGCCACCGGCCTACCCACCGTCGCGGCCGGTGGAGTCGACGGACCCGATGCGGTCAAAGCCCTGGTCGCCGCCGGCGCTTTCGCGGCCGGAGTCGGCACCCTCTTCGTGGCGGCCGACGAAAGCTCGAGCCCCGAACCCCACAAGGACGCACTCGCCAGCGGCGACTTCACCCAGGCAACCGTGACGCGCGCCTTCAGCGGACGGTTGGCTCGGGCATTGACCAACGACTTCGTCCGGGAGCATGACGCTGCCGCCCCCTCGGCGTACCCCAATCTGCACCACATGACCAAGACCATTCGCGGCGCCGCGGGCAAGGCCGGTGATCCGCAGGGAATGGCGCTGTGGGCCGGATCCGGTCATGCCAGCGCCATACGTCGACCGGCTGCGCAGGTCCTTGCAGACCTCTGGCCGACCGGCGCGGAGGGCTAGGCGTGGGCAAGCTGCCGGATGTCCGGATCGCCGTGATCGGCGCCGGCCGGATGGGTTCAGAACACACTTCGACGTTGAGTTTCGCCACCAAGAACGCGGTTGTCTCGCACGTTGTCGACCTCGACCTCTCGCGCGCCGCGGACGTCGCCGACCCTATTGAGGGCGCGGTCGCGACAACGGATGTCGACGCGGCAATCGAGGAGGCCGACGCGGTCGTCATCGCGGCGCCCGAAGATCGGCACCGGATGCTGATCGAAAAAGCCCTCGCCGCTGGCACGCCGATGCTGTGCGAGAAGCCGCTGGCTACGACTATCGAAGACTGCCTCGCGGTCGTCTCGGCCGAAAATGCCACCCACGGAAGGCTGATATCGGTCGGCTTCATGCGCCGCTTTGACCCTGGATACCGCGCGCTGCGCCGCTTCATCACCGAGGGCAACGACGGTCCGCCGCTGCTGATCCACAACGTGCACCGCAACGTCCAGAACCAATGGGAGACAACGGCCGACCAGATCCGCTACCTGCCAGTGCACGAGTTCGATGCGATCAGATGGCTGTCGGGCGAAGAGATCACCCAGGTCACGGCGTACACCGGCAAGCAGAGCGAGGGTAAACCTGCCGAACTCGACGACCCAATCTTCATTGTGTGCCGGACCGCGAGCGGCATCATCGCCGACATCGAAATGTACTCGAATGCCAAATATGGTTACGAAGTGCGCTGCGAGGTCGTCTGCGACTCCGGTACCGCAACGCTGGACGGTTCGTCGCGCAGCGCGACTGCCCCGGCCGCCATCGGCGACCCTCAATTAAACACAAATGTTTGTCGGGATTGGCGTGACCGGTTCTCCAATGCCTACCGCCTTGAGTTGCAGGCGTGGATCACCTCGGTGCGCGAACCGCAAACCGGCTTCTCCGAGCTGGCCTCGGCGTACGACGGCTACGCCTCGCTGCTCGTCGCGCAGGCGTGCATCGAGTCACTCGAGACGGGAAAGCCGGTCGACATCGAGCCGGTGACGTCAATCGGGCACATCGACACAAGCCGCCCCTAACCCGCCCCGCGATCCGTCACAAAATCCCCGCCCATCCGTCGCAAAGTCCCCGCCCATCCGTCACAAAGTCCCCACCCATCCGTCACGGGGTAGCTGGCGACCTCGAGCCCGCCGAGCATAAGTTACTCACGAGTAATATAGTGAAGTTACTAGCGAGTAACACCGTCTCTGGAGTCACCATGTCGCACTACAAAGCCAACCTGCGCGATCTCGAGTTCAATCTTTACGAGTTCTTGAAGACCAACGAGCGCCTGGGACAGGGCGCGTTCTCCGACCTCGACGAGGCGAGCGCGCGCGACTTCCTCCACCAGGTCCACAAGATGGCGACGTCCGAAGCATTTGGCGACTCGTTTGCCGATGCCGACCGCAATCCCCCGACGTACGACGCCGAAAATCACTCCGTCGCCATCCCCGAATCGTTCAAGAAGAGCTTCGCGATGCTCATGGACTCAGGCGGCTACAACCTCGACATGGCCGCCGAAATCGGTGGCACTCCCGCGCCACGTTCGTTGTGGTGGGCTTTCGCCGAGCTCATCCTCGGCGCCAATCCGGCGGCGTGGATGTACGCCGCGGGACCGGCCTTCGCCAACGTCTTCTGGCATCTGGCGACCGATGAGCAGAAGAAGTGGGCGGAACTGTTCATCGACAAGCTCTGGGGCGCGACCATGGTGCTCACCGAGCCCGATGCCGGATCCGACGTAGGCGCCGCGACCACCAAGGCATACAAGAACGCCGACGGCAGCTGGCATATCGAGGGCGTGAAACGGTTCATCACTTCCGCCGAGCATGACTTGACCGACAACATCATTCATTACGTGCTCGCCCGTCCCGAAGGGGTCGAAGGCGCCGGAGGTCCTGGCACTAAAGGACTTTCGCTGTTCGTCGTACCGAAGTTTCATTTCGATCCGAAGACTGGTGCGCTCGGCGAGCGCAACGGCGCCTTCGTCACCAACGTCGAGAAGAAGATGGGCATCAAGGTCTCGACCACGTGTGAACTGACGTTTGGCCAGAACGGCGTACCGGCGGTCGGTTGGCTGGTCGGCGAGGTACACGACGGAATCGCGCAGATGTTCAAGATCATCGAATACGCGCGGATGTTCGTCGGCACCAAGGCCATGGCGACACTGTCCACCGGTTACCTCAACGCGCTGGACTACGCGAAAACTCGTAAGCAGGGCGCCGATCTGACCCGCCAGACAGATAAGACCGCGCCGCGGGTCGAGGTCATCAAGCATCCCGACGTACGCCGGTCACTGATGCTCCAGAAGTCGTACGCCGAAGGCCTGCGCGCGCTCGTGCTCTACACCGCCTCCATACAGGAGAAAGTACAGATTGCGACGTACGAAAAGGATGCCGACAAGGCCAAGAAGTACGAGCGAATCAACGACCTGCTGCTGCCGATCGTGAAGGGCTGCGGCTCGGAGCGCGCCTACACGCTGCTGGGCACCGAGTCGCTGCAGACATTCGGCGGATCGGGCTTCCTGCAGGACTACCCGATCGAGCAATATGTCCGCGACTCGAAGATCGACACGCTCTACGAAGGCACGACGGCGATCCAGGGCCAGGACTTCTTCTTCCGCAAGATCGTCCGCGACCAAGGACAGTCGTTGATGTGGATCGCCGCTCAGGTGGAGCAGTTCGCCGCGAGCGACCCAGGTGACGGCCGGCTCAAGGAGGAGCGCGCTCAGCTCGCGACCGCCCTCGACCATGTGCAGTCGATGCTCGGCACGATGACTGCCGCGCTCATGAACACCCAGGAAGACCCGACAAGCATCTACAAGGTCGGCGAAAACACCTCGCGCCTGCTACTCGCTGCGGGCGATCTAGTGATCGCATGGCTACTGCAGCGGCACGCTGTAGTAGCCATCGACGCGCTTGATGCCGGCGGCGTGAGCGATGTCGACAAGGCCTTCTATGAAGGCAAGATCGCCAGCGCTCGTTACTTCGCGGCACAGGTACTGCCGAAGATCGCCGCCGAACGCGCGATCGTCGATGCCACCGACGGCTCGCTTATGGAGATCCCAGAGGCCGCCTTCTAGCGCAGGCGGCGTTCATTCATAAAAGGTGGAGCGGTTGAGGATCGAACGCTTCCAAAGCGCGGCGTGGTTGCGCGCGTGATCATCGTTGTTGCCTATGGCGACGTTGAAGACCACGCGCTGGAAGAGCGCTACGACTGATCTCGCGCGGCGCGCGGGCATACTCGAGAAGCACGTCCAGCATCTCGGGGTACGAACCGTAGCGCGCCCCGAGGAGTGCATCGAATCCCAGCAACGTCAGTCCCGACACGACGTGACGCCGTTGACCGCGAGCCGGGCGGTCGAATCGTTCGATGAGCAGCACATGTCTCCCAACTGATTGGATGATCTGTGCTCGGGGCACGTCGCAAGATTTCCTTGTCCATTTGTGTCGCGCGCACCCTAGGTCCCTTGCATGTCGTCGGGTCTACTGGTAGCCGTGCATATTCGATTTGGAACTCTTCGCTGGCCGGGATTACCCAGGTCGTGATCCTTCTCCTTGCTGTTGGGCGGAGAGGTTCGGTGCTCAGCGAGGTTCGTTCTCGTCGGTGTCTTCGAGGTAGACGAGTCCGTTGCCGTCGGGGTCGGTGAAGGAGAACATTGCCGGAATCCCTTCCATGCGGACCAGTTCCTCGTTATGCAGGGTCACCCCGGCCTCTCGGATCTTGTTGTGGGCCTGCTGAGCGTCAGGGGTGCCTAACCGGATCGCGACGGGAATCGGGCTGTCCGGCGGCAGAAGCACGAGGGAGACATTCGAGCCCGGTGGCACAACCTCGATCATCCGCGCACCCGGCCATACCTCCACGTCGGTGCGAAGTTCGCAGCCCAGCACCTCGGTGTAGAACTTCAACGCGAGGTCCTGATCGGCCACCGGAACCGACACGCTCAGCACTTTCGTCGTCATCGTCATGCTTCATTAGACCCCAGTGCGGACCGAAAGTCATTACGTCCTGCCACGACGACCGCAAGCCGGCAGGCGGCAGGCGGCAGGCGGCAGACGTTGCTCTGGATCGTGCCGCATGATGGTGCGCAAGCACCACTGGGAATCCTCCACCGAATACCCCGGCCACGCGAATTGGGCGCTCAACCGCCGCCCGACCATCGACAGCGTGAGCGAGTCCACCAGCCCAGATCCAGGTAATGCCACCACTCCTCGGCAGTTTTCGTGAACCGCCGATTCGGATACGGATTGGTCAACGACTCCAGCATGTAGGTCTCGGCGCTGAGTTCATGGTCGCCCGATCCCAGTCCCGCACGATCGCGTCTCGTTCGACTCTAGGTTGACGAGGGTAACCAAACTGAGGAAGCCTTGGTCGGTCTCACTCACCTCGTCGACACTGATTTGGTCGCGCAGGCTGCGGCACGGCGCCCTCGAGATCCTTGATCGACGCCGTCTCGGGGTGAATTTCGTATCCGATCTGACGCTAGGTTACGCGAGATTGAACCTGGCGCCATCGAACGAACTGCCATCTGAGTCCTCGCTACCGGAACGGCGATCAACCCCGCGAGTTCCGACGACACCTTCTCTGCCCAGTCTCCCCCTGCCGACGCCCATCGCGGACAACCGCCGGTTTAAAGAGCCACCGCACGTCGCCGGCCGCCGTCAGCCACGCCTTTTCGTCGGTGCCGCCACCTGCCACGCCGTGACGTCGACAATCGGGAATGGGCCTACCACGGCACCCGCGATATTCTGTCCGGCACACGAGTCGGTGCGGACCCAGCCTCCCGTTGCTGACACTCTCTGGTTACGAGGTTTCGACTGGCAAACCCGCTCAACCGGCGCATTGCGCCACAGTGGAATCACAAACGATTCGCCCAGTCGTCCCGGAGCGCACCTTTCAGCCCGGCCCGGTCGGATGCGCGAGATCGTAAGCGAGAGAGAGCTTCTTGGGGACGACCATGCGCCAAGCGTCGACGACGAGCTCGCGGGCCTCGGCCCGGTCGATGGTCGCAAGGTCGGCGTGTACCCAGTTGAAGCGCATGTCCGACACCGACGGCAGCTGAAACTTGCGCGGCTCGCTCGCGACGAGCGCCGAGCGCTCCTCCTTCGGGAACGCGAAACCCATCACGCGCTCGTCGAGGGAGAACGCGACGTAGACGATCTGCTTGACGCGGAACTTCAACCTGCCGCGCACATACACCTCGTACGAGCGCTCCAACTCGACTCCCAGCGGCCGCAGGTCCTCGATCACCGCCATGGGCAGAACCCGTCGATCATGACCCGGGGCCAGTCGCGTTTTCGCACGAGATCCAGTATCCGCCAGTGATCGCCATCGATCGAGAAGGTTTACGGAACGTCGTACTCGACCCAGAGCAGTACGTCGCGTGCCTTCGCCAGTCCCCCGGCACCGCCCGCGCGCGTGATCGTCAGCGACACGGCACGATCGGCACCACCGCCCGCGGCGGCGTTCAGCGGCTGAGCGTGTGACGGATCGCCATCATCGAGTACGCCGAGGTTGGACAGCGCGAGGCCATCCTCAATAACAAACGGGGTCGCCGGCCCACCGGTTGGCGCAAGTGTCGCGGAGAACGTCCCACCAGAAATACCGGGCAGTACGACGGCCAGATTGGTCACCACCCCGCTGGCCGGGACGGCGAGACGATCGAGCCCAAACGTCACCTGGATCGGACCGGTGGCTGCGTGCAATGTCGCCAGCCCCTTCGGGTCCAACGCGAGCGCCGAAACGACCATCGAGCGACTGACCGCTGGAGCGGGCCCGGTCACCGCGGGGGTCCGCGCGTCGTACCCCGCCTCCAAATCGAAGGTGATCCGTACGTCGGCGAGCCGTTGCAATCCGGCGGGATTGGCCGCAGGCGGCAGTTCGAGGGTCCAGGTCGTGGTGAACGCCGCCCCCTCGAACGGCATGAGCTGCTCCCCGGGCATGCCGTGCAGCGCACCGTCACTACGAATCCGAAACTCGCTGATCGGGTAGGCGTCGGCGTACCTCAGCAACGGCACCCGCGCGTCGCCCGGTGCGCGCCGTAGCAGCGAAAACCCGCTGTTGGTAAGCATTCCCGCCGCAGCGACCGCCGTTCCGGGGACGTCGACCGCGACCTCAACGGCCCGAATCCGGTGGCCGAAGGTCCCCGGGTACGCCGCCAGTAGGTCGTCGTCGCTCAACGAAAACGTGCAGCGCCCGTCCCTCTTGAGCTGACCGAACGCCAGCGGCAGGTCCCGCGCCAGCGAGTAGGTCCGAGTGATCGGCACACTGACGCGGGCAGCACCCAGGCGGACGGCCTCGAGTTCGGCGAGATCGAGCGCAAGTCGGTCCGGGCCGCCCAGGTCACGCATGCGCGGATCGAAATAGCCAAGTTTGATTAGCCGCATCGGGCTCGCCAGCCGGTAGGCCAACGCCCGCTCGGCAAACCACGCCGCCTGACCCGCCAGGTCGAGGTAGCGATGCAGTGATCGGCCAGCGACACCGGCCAGTGCATCCCAGAAGTCACGATTGAGGAAGCGCTCGTTCTGGTAGTTGACCAAGTCGCGGGCGTAGGCAAGGTCGGTGACTGCGATCTGCCCCTGCAACTGAGTGATCGCGACGTTGCGCTCCTGCACCCGCACGCCGGCCTGCGCAGCGGGGAGCGCCTCATTGATCAATGCGGTCAGGTCACCTTGCCGTTTGGTCGCCGCATCCGCCATGCCTTGCAAGGTGGTCGTGCTGAGGACTACGAATGCGCCGTACGCACCGAGTACGGCGAAACCTCCCGCCGCGCTGCCCAAACCGGCCGCCTCGGCACCGCCGCCCGCCCCGGCTCCCCCGCCGGTTCCCTGGCCCAGGCCAAGCGCCTCGCCCGCGCTGCTTCCGCTCAACGCGCTGTACCCCTCCGACACGGACTTGCCAGTGTCGACCAGCGAACTGACGCTCGACTTCATGCCGCTGAAGTAGTCCGAGAACTGGCTGAAGATAGAGTTTTTGTCCTCGATCTCGGCCTTTTTCGCGGCGATCAACTTCTGTACGTCGGCGACCGCCTTCTGCGCCACGACCACGCCGGCTTTGGCGATCTCGACGAGTTCGGTCGAGATCTGCACGGTAGCGGCGGCCTTTTGTTCCTGCGCCTTCGCCGCGAGCATGTCGAGGTCGAGTTGCTCGACCCGGCCAAGATAGGTGAGGTAGTCACTTTGCGCGGACCTGGCGCCGCTGACCCATCGCTGGGCGGCATCGACAAGTGTCTGATATCGCAGCGTGGGTACCGCGTCTTCGTGGTAGCCGTAGAAGTTCAGCCCCGCCTCCAGCTGCTGCATTGCCAACCTGGCCCTGTCGATCTGGTTACGACGCCGAGGGTTTTCGGTCAGGCCCATCCACGGTGCGATGTGCAGTTGGCGAGGAAGGTAGGCACTCGTGCCGGGATCTTCGCCATGCAGAAAGATCACTGACTTATAGAGCTCGCGGGCGCGTTCAAGGAGCGCCGCGTCGTCGGTCCGGTACAGCGCTTCGGCCCACGCCAAGATCGCGTCTGCCTGGGCGATTCGGGCATACCGCTCCTCCAGCAGGTGCAGGATCGGCGGGTCCGGCGTAAGTACGTCGCGGGGCGGCCGATACTGCGGCGTCAAACTGAACGGTTCGAGGAGGTTGCGCTGCTCGTCGTACATCAACCGCGCGGTGTACGGACGATCGCCAAGCTGGTCGTTCCAGCGCAACTTGCCGGCGACCACGCGGGTTTCCACGCCGACCGAGTCCGGGTAGCGCACCATGCCGGCCGGGGTCCCCACCATCGCAATCCCGACGAACAGCCCCGTCACCTGAGCGTAGGCATCCACCGCACCAGGCAGATCGCCGAGCCCGGTGCGGATGCTCGCGCGCAGCATAGGCAGCACGAACGCCTGCTGGTAGGTCCTTTTACGCGTTGCCTGATCGCGGGCGTCGCGAAAACTAGACACGTCCTTCCAGAGATCGGCGGGCCGGCTGAGTTCGTAGAAGCGCTCGAAACCGTCCGGCAAGTACGAGGAGCGGGTGCCCGTCAGCGCGGTGATCGTCGTAACCTTGACCTTCCTGCGGCGGCTGAAACTCAGCGGCTGGGCCCAGCCGCCGACGGTCAAGTTGGGCTCCCAGTCTTCGCCGGCCTTCGGGCTGGGCGACGCGGTCTGCAGGAGGTGTTCGGCTTCATCGGCGAGCCGGGCCGCCGCACCGAACTGCCGCGTGTCGATCGCCGCGACGAGTTCAGTCAATTTGGCGTCGGCGACGCCGTACGAGAGAAGAAATGTGGCCGAGCGGTGGACCTCATCCATAGTGGCGAAGTTGCCGTTGTACGACGAGATAGACGACGTCGCAAGATCGCGGTGATACTCGAGAAACTTCTTGCGATCGTCGGTGAGCCAAACTCCCAGCGCGACGCCCTCGATCTGCGTGCGCAAGGCAAACAGGTTCTCGGGGTAGAACGGCTGCTGTCTGGCGAGCCACTCGTCGAAGCGAAGGAAGAACGGCGCCGACCCGACTACTTCCTTCCACAGAATCGTCTTGCCCTCCGTCCCGGGCAGCTGAGGTTCGATCACGTTGTCCGGCGGCTCTATTGGCCCTTGCGCCGTGTCACTGAGGATCCGCGACAGCGTGTAGACATTGACCCTCACCGGAGTCGACAACGTGGTGTCGGGTTCACTAAGTTGGAGCCGGTAGCGGTTGGCGAATTCCTGGACACTTATCGGCGCAGCCGCGAGCAGCACGTCCAGGTGCTGCCGGTCGGCAGCGGTGCCCTGGACCGGAAGCGACGCCGCCGGAATCGCGAAACCGAAACCGGAACCTTTCGGCGCGGTGAGGATCGCGGTCACGATGGGTATGAGCAACCGGTTGAGCGGCACCTCGGTGCGGTCCGCGGTCATGAAGTCCTGGAAGAAGCGGTGTGGCAGCTGACGCAGCACGACGTCGGGGAATGACGTTGGATCCGCGATGACGCCGAGCTTCTGCTGCTGCGCGAACAGGACGAAGACAGTGCGAAGGTAGTCGCGGTAGGACTGATCGTCCGGCAGCGCCCACGGGAACGTACCCCAGCCAAGACCCGGCTTGGTGAATGTGGGATCGATGGGGAACAGGACGCCGGGCCGGTCGGTGAAGTCCCCGATGGGGACCAGCGTGAGGTCACCATTTCGCACGCTGGGCGGGTCGACGATCAACCCGTCCGCGGCGATTTCGCCATGCCCACTCAGCTCGCGCGCCAATCGGTCGATCAGCGTTACGCGGTCGCTCGCCGAAAGTAGCCGTACCCCGCTGTCTGGTGCGGGGTCTTGCAAGTCCGCGATAAGGTCTTCGGCCCGCACGAGCCTGCGCGTGACCAGATCGTCGGCCAGCAGGGCGAAGGAGTCGGGTGAAATATCCTCGGTGATCTTGACGGCGACCGAGACCGTTTCGCCGCCGTCGAGCGCCGCATGGTCGACGAGCACTCCATTCGCATCCCCGCTCGCCACGCGCACGAATATCTCGCTGCGCCATTTATCGGGGTCGATCATCAACTGAGCGAATCCGTCGGGGCCGGTGCTGGCATGGGCCAGTACAGCGCCGTCTTGGAGATATGCCTCTACCGCGACCGATCCGAGGGGTACGCCGGTGTCAGCGTGACTGGCCTGGATCCGAACAGCAAGGGGTTGGGCGTCCTTGAGCATGTGGAACTCCGGAATGTGCGCCAGCCAGCAAAGGGGTGATGGAGTGCTACCAAAAACGTGGACTTAACACAGTCAGTATGACTCTCCGGAAGCGTGCAAACAATGGCCTATTTCGCCCTTGCTCTCCCGTGCGCGCGGCGCCGATGTCGATCGGGTTTTCCAATTCTGCCATCAATTGAGCCAGATCGCCTGGTTCATTTGCTCCGTCATCATCACCACGAAGATTCGACTGTTCCCGGCGCCGGACGATAAAAGATATCGGTGCCGTAATAGCAGATGCGTTCGGCGGGCATTAAGAACCAGTGGCGCCGTAGGCAGTGAAGCTTGAAGTGCAGGACATTACTAATCCAGCATTCCCATTCGATAGAGGCGACGCTGCCGCATCCGGGGCACGTCATGAGCGGTATTCCTCGATCACTTTCAAGCCCATAACGATCAGTCATCGTCAACTCTCTTAGGCGCGCACGGATACCGTCCGCTCACTCGGCGTTTCAATCAGGAGACGGACTTCGCGCCGCAGACGTGATACCGCTGCCGATGCGGTGCGCTATTTGCCTCGAAACTCACATTTCCTCTCCTTGATCTCACGCATCGCGCGACGGCGTACGTCTTCTATCTGAGACCGGGTGGAGCTCCGAGATCGGAGCCCTCGCTGGATACGAAAAGGGAGCACGAATGTATACGCGCCACGCTCTGGTAGAGACCAAGATCGAACAGGTCATGATCGTCGCGAGCGACAACGTAGTCACGCGGCTTTGCTTCATGCACGGCACTAATCAGCCGTCGCCGGAAACCTCCGGCGAGGAGGTTACTATCGGTCGGGACGACCCGCGCTCAGAGCGGGTAGGCAAAGCGGTGGACGCTAACTCGCTGTGCATCTTCATTCCCTGCCATCGCGTGCTCAGCGGGGATGGCAGGCTAACCGATTACGCCGGTGGCCCTGAATGGAAGCGAGCCTTAATGGATCTCGAATCATCCGCTCAGACGCATGCCGGACGCTGGTTCTTTTGCGACCGATGAACGAACACTCCTCGAAGGCACGGCGAAGAGTCCTGCCATTGGCCAGTCCCCTGCTCTCCACGGCGGTAACTCTCGAAGCGGACGCGACGATCACAGCCGCGGAAGTCGCCACCATCATCGAGCTCGCTCACCGACGTCGCGCGCGAACCGTTGTCATCGGCTCGGGACGCAGCACTAACGCCATCGAGACAACCCGAGCGATCGGTGCGGCCTGGGACATGGCCGGCGGCCAAATCTTGGACGCGATTACGTGGCCAGAGATAGGTGCATCATGGTTGCGTCAGGCGACGCGTTTCGCCAGCGCCGACCCCGACCTTTGGATCATGACCGGACCAGCAACTGGCTGGGCACAAATGACCCGGCGATTGTTGTGGTCGACCCACTGGACACCTAGCCGAACACTGGCGACATCCGGCATCGGAAACGCTCGCGTTCTCGCACTCGTCGGCCTCGCCAACCTTAACGGCCTCACCGGTGCGGCCGCGGATGGCTCGGAGTGGTCTGTGTCTTCCGACGCCCTCACTCCCTAATTCGACCTTCATCCACAGGTCATCTCGCCCAGGCAATCGCCGCTGCTGCAACGAAAAGGTGCTCGTCATCTCACGGACCACTGCACGAGAACGTCTTCCAGATATCGGCGGTCACACTTGCCCGCCGACTACTTATACGAGACAAGGAGAGCACCATGTCGCTCGAAGAGAACAAGGCAGTCGTCGGACGGTGGTTCACCGAATTCTGGGGCAGCGACTTCAACCCCGCTGTTATTGACGAACTCGCCTCCCCCGATATCCGCTTTCACTACTCGCTACACGAGCCAATGACTGGCCGCGACGAGGTCCGTGACTTTGCAACCCGTTTCCGCACCGCATTCCCCGACCTCAACTTCTGGGGTACCGCCGACCTCATCGCCGAGGGCGACTATGTGTCGGCCAGTGGGAAGGTGGCGGCACCCACAGCGGCCCCGCCGCCTTTGAAGATCTGCCAATAGGCTCCGTTTCTGCTGCCTCCGGTAAGACCATGCACTTCACCGGGACAACAGTTCTGAAGTTCGTCGACGGCCTCATCGTCGAGGAGGTCGGACTCGACGACGGCGTGACGGTCCTCCAACAGCTCGGCATCATCCCAGCCGAGTAGGCGTGTAGCCAGACAAGACGCACCGCGGGGGTCGGGCGCTCTTTGCCCGACCCCCGAGTTTCTATAGGGCCCGATCATGCAGTTGTGACAGACGAGGAGGACCGGCGATGCCGGGACCGAACGAACAGAACCGCATCGGAGGCGCAAACGGCGAGGGCGGCGCCGATTGGTCGCGCGATCGCCGCGGGCTCTCTAACGTCGAGATGCTGCCCCGGCTCGCCGAATTGCTCGAAGTTCCGCAACCCCCAAACACCGTATGGAGGGCCGCGACGGTGACTCTGTTCGCGACCGATCCCGCCAACATCACCAGCGCTTATCTGCAGCACATACAAGACCTTGACTGGCAGGTTCCCGAAGAGCAGCTCTTGATACTCGCAAGCAGACTCTTACAGCATCGCGCCGAGCACACCGAACCGATGTAGCTCAGGGTTTCCAGGGCTGCAATCCCAGCCAGCCGCCATTCTCGAGTGCGGCTGGTACGGCAGACCCATCGATCAGTCGAGTCCCGTCGGCGTCGCTGATCAGGATCTTGTCATCGAGCGTTGCCACGTCGGCGATGATCTGATCCCAATGCCGGTACTGCACGTCGTGTCCTTCGCCCTCATACACGCGGCGCGCCCGGACGTTGGACAACAGACTCGCCCAGTGCTCCATATAAGCGATCGGCACGGCGGCGTCCTCGGTGCCCCAGTACAAATACACCGGCGCCGTCACCGCGCTTAGGTCGGGAAGCGATCGATTTCGCAGTTCCATCGCGTGTAGCAGCGGCGCAGGGTCGCCCATCTGACCGCGCACGAAGAACTCCCGTACCGCTTCCTCGTACGTCGAGTCGGCGAATCCTGGGATCCGGTGCACCGGGCTGTCCCCGGTGTAGCGCCACCAACTCACCGGATCGGTGGTGAGTGCGCGCACGGACTCCTCGGTCACCGGCAGCCGCGGATGGTCAGTTAGCTGGCTTGAAAACGCACACGCAATATGGAATGAGCGGATCCGTTCGGGCCGCATTGCAGCCACCTCGGCGGAGTACGGACCGCCACCGGAAATCGAGATCAGCGAACAGGTCTCGACCTCAAGTTTGTCGAGTAGCCAGTGCACGTCTGCGGCGTACTCGGTCGGACCGTACGCCGGATCGAACTCGGTTTGCCCGAGACCGTTGCGCTCGACCGAGATCACCCGGACCTTCAGCTCCTGTCGAAACGTGCGCGCGAACTCGAGCAGTCCGAATGCACGCACCGTCGTACCTGCGCCGCCGAAGAAGACCAGTGTCGTCCAAGATGGATCGCCTTCGTCGATGTAGTGCAACCCCCGACCCTCGGGTGTCGTGGTGCTCAGCACGGTGGGCCCTAGTGGATCGAAGGCCCGCTGGCCGGCGAAGCTCAATGACGTGTCACTCATGAATCTCCTTGTTGACGTGCAGGAAGCGACACCGGCAACGCGGACTGCGGCAGCCGCAAGTTCGGCGTACTGGTGATCAGCGACCGCGTATAGGGATGTGCGCTATCGGTGAAAGCGTGCTTGACATCGCTGACCTCGACGATCTCGCCGTCTTGAAGTACGGCGACCCGCTGCGCAATGTTGCGCACCAGAGCGATGTTGTGAGTAATGAACAGCAGGCTCAGACCCATCCCGATCTGCAGTGACTGCAGCAGCTCGATCAGCGATGACTGCACCGATACGTCGAGGGCCGAGGTGATCTCGTCGCAGATGAGCACTTCCGGTTTTGTCACCAGTGCCCGGGCAACAGCCACTCGCTGGCGCTCGCCACCGCTGAGCTGATCGGGATATCTACCGGCCATGTCCGCCCGCAAAGCCACCCGCTCCAGGCTTTCGGCGACCAGTGACTCGGGATCGGCCACTTTTTGCTTCAACGCGCGCAGCGGTTGAAGCACCAGTTCACGGACAGTTCGGCGTGGGTTGAGCGACTCGTACGGGTCCTGGAAAATGTATTGGATCCGGCCCCGCTGCGTCGGCGTACGGGAGAAACTGCTCGCCGCGAGCGCCTCATCGCGAAAGGTCAGGTCGCCGTCGAACTCCCGATGCAGACCGGCGATGATGCGTGACAGAGTTGTCTTGCCGCTACCCGATTCACCCAGCAGCGCAAGACATTCGCCAGCCCGCAGCTGAATTGACACATCTTCGAGGACCACCAGTTTGCCGTATCGACCGCGAATGTTCTTGGCATCGAGGAGGACTTCGGCCGACTGGTCCTTCGTCTCCGGTGGCAGGGTGTGATGCTCCGGTGGCGGCAGCGGTACGCCGATCCGGTGGCAGCGGGCGAAACTTCGCTCGCCGATCGTCCGGGGTTCGGGCGCCGATGTGCGGCACGCTTCTTCGGCGAGCGGGCACCGCGGAGCAAAATCGCAACCGCCAGGTCGATTCATCGGCGAGGGCGCATAGCCGCCGATACCGACCATGGGCCGCGCCGCATGCAGATCGGGTACGGCGAGCAGCAGCCGATTGGTATAAGGGTGCTGCGGCCGGGCGAGCACCTGCTCCATCGGCCCGAACTCGACGACCGAGCCGGAGTACATCACCGCGATGTGATCGACGAGCTCCGCGACGACGGCCATATCGTGGCTGATGTAGACCGCGGCGCACTGGTACATCTGGCACAGTTCGCGCACGGTTTGCAACACCGTCGCCTGCGTGGTGACATCGAGACCGGTGGTCGGTTCGTCGAGCACGATCAGACGTGGACGAGATACGAACGCCATCGCGATGGCAATGCGCTGCTGTTGACCCCCGGAGAGCTGATGCGGGTAGCGCCGTAAGAACTCTCGCCCCTCCGGCAGCGCGACCTCTTTCATCACTTCGCGGATGCGCTGCGCCCTGTCCGAAGGCGAGGTCGTCGCGGGCATACATTCGTCGAGCTGCGTTCCGATCCGCAGCGCCGGATTGAGTGCCGCGGCCGGGGACTGGGGGATGTACGCCACCGTGCCGCCGCGTAACGCCTGGAGGTCGTTGCCCTGCAAGGCGGTGATCTCGTTGCCGTCGATGACGATGCTGCCGGCCGAGATGTACGTCCCGGACTTGCAGTAGTTCAGCAGCGCTAGGCCGAGCGTCGTCTTGCCAGACCCGGATTCGCCGACCACACCCAGTACTTCGCCAGGCAGTACCTGGAGGCTGATCTGTCGCACGATCTGCGCATCAGAGGGGCGGCCAGTGATCTGGAGGTCTTGTACGTCGAGGGTTGGGTTCGTGGTCATCGCTACTTTTCCACCCCTCGGCCGATTCCTGCTGAGGCACGCGCGATTCCGTCGGTGATCAGGTTGGTGCCGACCGTCAGGATCGCGATTGCGACGACGGGAAGTAGTACCGGCCACATCTGGACGGTGATGCCGACGCGGTTCTCATTGATCATCAGGCCCCAGTCCGCGGCGGGCGGCTGCAGGCCCAGTCCGAGGAAGTTCAGACCAGCCACAATGCCGATGGAGTAGGTCAATCGCAAGCCAAATTCAACCGCGAGAGTGCCGGTCGTGTTGGGCAGGATCTCGGTAAGCATGATCTTCCAGCGAGGGATGCCGACCGCCTCGGCAGACTTAACGAAGTCCCGCTCGACCACACTCAACGCGGCACCGCGCATGACGCGCGCTACCCGAGGCAAATGAGCCAGGCCGACCAACAACACCATCAGCCACATCTCTGGCCCAATAATGCTGAGGAACAGCAGCGCCAGCACGATCTCGGGGAATGCGAGCGCGATATCGCCAAGCCGCATGATCGTCTCGTCGATCCAGCCTCGTCGGTACGCCGCCAGTATCCCGACTAGGGCTCCCCCGCCCACGCCCAAGATGGTGGCGAGGACGGCAAGTATCAACAGCGTGTGCCCACCACCAAGAAAACGGCTCCACACGTCTCGGCCGAGTGAGTCAGTGCCGAAGACCGTCCCGCTCGAAGACTGTTCGAACGGCTTCCCCACAAACTCGGTCGTGGTGTACGGCGCGATCAGTGGGCCGAGCACGACCACGAGGATCACGATCGAGACCAGCACGAGTCCGATTTGTGCGCGGCGCTGGCGAAGGCTCCGCGCGATCAGCCCCCGCCGCGTGCCGCCCGACCCTGAGCCGCCGATTTGCGCGGGCGGAGAGCTCGAGCTGTCGGGTTTGTCCTGCGCTGGTAGTGCGGTCATCGCGCCGCCGTCCTAACTTTGGGGTTGGCGACGAGCGAGATGATGTCGGCGATCAAATTCACCACGATGTACACCGTCGCGATAATCAGGGTGAGAGCCTGAATCACCGGGAGGTCGCGGTTGCGGACCGCGTCGATCAGCGCGTTGCCGATTCCCGGATAGCGGAAGAGGAATTCGATGACGACCGCGCCGCCCATGAGGTAGGCGAGCTGCAGCGCGATCACCTGCACGACTGGGCCCACGGCGTTGGGCAGGGCGTGGCGCAGTAGAACCGTGCGCTCGGACAGGCCTTTGAGCCGGGCCTGCTGGACATACTGGCTCTCCAGCACCTCCAACATGGTCGCCCGCATCGACCGGACGATGTAGGGACCAACCGACAGCACCAGCGTCACTACGGGAAGGATTAACTGGGTGGGATTGCCCCACGCCGGCCCGGTTCCGACGTACACCGCGGGAAGGATTCGCAGCGCTCCGGTGGCAAACACGATCACGAGGATCATGCCGACCACAAACTCGGGGACCGCCGCGAAGATCAGCGTCGCGCTACTAGTCACGTGATCGACGAGCTTGTCCCTGCGCAACGCGCTCCACGCTCCAAGCGCGAGGGCGATCGGCGTACTAACGATCGCGGCCGCCGCCATCAGGACGAGCGAATTCAGGAACAGCGGCCCGATCACCGTCGTGACCGCCCGGCCGTTGGATAACGAACTGCCGAAGTCGAGAGTGAACACCCCGCCGAGCCACTTGAAGTACTGGCTGATCGGTGACTCGTTGAGATGAAGCTGCTCGCGGAGTGCGGCGAGCCGGTCGGGGGTCGCCTGGCGGCCCAGAATCGCTTGCGCGGCGTCGCCGGGCAGCGTCTGGGTCGCCAGGAAAATGACCACCGAAATCACCCACAGTATGAGGATTCCGACGAGGACTCGTTTGGCAATAAGCCGAAACATCATGCGCTTATTCGCTGACCCACACCTGGCGGAACCGATAACCGGTCAGCGGTATGCCGCTCTTGTCAGGGGTCAGCCCATGCACCTTCGTGGCGTAGGCGTCGATCGCGTTCGGGAAGCCCCACACGATGTAGCCGCCGCGGTCATACTCGATCTTCTGGGCCTGCTTGATGAGCTCGCAGCGCTTGCCCTTATCGACGGTCGTCAGCGCCTGCTCGGCGGTCGTCACCCATTCGGGATCGGCCCAGTGCGTCTCGTTGTACGGCGCATCCGGCATCGAGCCCGCCTGGATCTGTGAGAGGTAGCCATGCGTGAAGTAGAAGTCCTGGCTGAAGGTCCATTGCAGGTACTGGTCGCCGTAGAATACGCCGGGGTCGACCTTCTTGACGTTGATGGTGACGCCCGCCTTCTTTGCCTGCTGCGAGAAGACCTGTGCCGCTTCGACGAATCCGGCCGCGACCGGTGAGGTCACCAGGTCCACCTCAAGGTTCTCCTGTCCGGCTTCCTTGAGCAGTTGCTTTGCCTTCTTGATGTCTTGCTTACGCTGCGGGATATCGCTGGGATAGCACTCGTCGAATCGCGAGTACATATCGTTGCCGATCTCGCCGTGCCCGGCCAGGACTTGATCCACCATCTGCTGGCGGTTCACGATCAACCGGAAAGCCTCGCGGACCTTTGGATCATTGAACGGAGCCTGGTCCACGCGCATGGTGAACGGAGTGAATCCGGAGGTCTTGCTCTCAAGGATTTTCATCTGCGGGTTCTGCTTCAGGACCTTGACCTGGCCGAGCGGGACCTGGTCGACGGCGTCGACCTGGCCGCTCAGCAATGCGTTGACCCGAGCGGTGTCATCTGGGAAATCCACGATGGTGACGTCGTCGAGATACGGCTGCCCGTCGCGCCAGTAGTTCGGATTGCGCTCGAAAGTGCTCTGCTCGCCCGGCGTGAAGCTCTTGAGCATGTAAGGACCCGAGCTCACCGGGTTTTTCGGGTCGTAGTCGGCAGGGACGATACCGGAGGAATAGCCCGCGACTTCCTCCTTGAAGTTGACCTTCGGCGCGGTGAAGTGGATCTCCAGTGTCCGGTCATCGACCTTGACGAAGCCATCGCGATCGAGGGTCTTCATCGAGGCTGTCCCGTTGGTGGGATTGTCCGGATCACTGATGCGCAGGTACGTCGCGATGACGTCGTCCACCGTGATCGGTCGACCGTCGCTGAACTTGATGCCGTCGCGCAGCTTGACGGTCCAAATGGTGGCATCCGCGTTGGAGGTGACACTGGTGGCCAGGGCGGGCTCCGGCTCAAGGTTCGTGTTCATCTCAAGGAGGCGGTCGTAGAGCTGAATAACACGCGCTTCGTCCGGATGGGTCACAGCCTTGTGGGCGTCAAGTGAGTCCTTAGCCGAGCCACCGACCACTCCGACAGTCAGAGAGCCACCTGAGACCGGCGTACCGGATTCGGCATCGGAATTACCGGAGTCCGACGAGCAACTCGTGAGCGCGGTGACCGCTATCAGCGCCGCGCCAAGTGTCGCTATCGCGCGCCGTGATCGGCGCCGCCTGAAGTTTCCCAAAGTCACGAAGTCTCCTCGAATGCCTTGCGTTAGATGCATTTCTTGACTGATGTGTCAGTCAGCCGCGTTCCATATTCTGGTGCGTAGTCAGGCCTGTCAAGTCACGACAATCGCGACTGAAGCCCGCACTCCAAGGCGTCGACCACGCTCGACGCGGGGCCTTCCGCAGACGGTAGGTTCGCCCAGAAGTCTCGACGTACTGTTACATTCTCGCAGGCAGAAGCATATATTATCGAATTGCCGAGGCTCACCTGGGACCACCACATCGACGGCGTTGGCCCCGCGCGCCCGCGCTCAACAATAGAGTTCAACGGCCCGTGTCTGGCACCTCCTGCCTTGCGAATATCGCAATCAAATGGTTATGCTTCCCGGCGTGCAGGAAGCAAGTGCAGCGCCCGGGCGGCGCATTCGATCGGCATTGGCCGAGCGTTCGACGAGCCAACTTCAGTTGGCATCTGCCATCGGACTGGACCCCACAAAGCTGTCCAAATCGCTGTCCGGGCGGCGGCGTTTCGAGGCTATGGAACTCAAGCGGATCGCCGACTGCCTCGGGGTGTCTCTCGACTGGCTCGCAGGCGGGGACGAGCCAGCGCTAGCTATGCCGGAAGTGACCGCTCCCCCAGAAAGGGCCGCCCTGTCGGACCAGCTGTACTCGGGGCCGAAGGGCGACACTCGGCAGCGCATCATCGAGGCCGCGTGGCCGCTCATCGCCGAACGGGGCCTGCATTCGGTGCGCGTGAGCGACGTGGCCGAACGATGTGGCGTCAGCTCGGCCGCCGTGCACTACCACTTTAGAAACCGCCAGGAGATGCTCGAGGAATCCTTGCGAGTATCGGTCCGCGACGCCTACGACAGGCAGGTCGCCGAGCTGGAGTCGATCAGCGATCCGCTCGAACGGCTCCTGCACCTGCTGGAATTGCAGATGCCGTTGTCCGAACCGATGCTGCGCGAATGGTCGATCTGGCTGCAGGTCTGGTCCGAGGCCGCACTCAACCCGCGAATGCGTGATGTCCATGCCGCGGCGTACGAACGGTGGCAGAGCACGGTGCGAGGCGTCATCGAGTTTGGCCAACAGCAGGGCACGTTTCGGCGATCCGACGCCGCGTTACTCGCGTTGAAGGTCACCGCAATGGTCGACGGCCTGGGGATTCAGCTTGTCGCTGGAAACGCCCAACACACAGCAGAGGGCATGCGCGAGGTGCTGCGGGACTTCGTACAGACCGAACTAGTCACACCAATCTAAGCAATGGAATAGGACGGAAATCGTTGATTAATCGGAACGTCATCATCACCTGCGCGGTCACCGGCGCGGGCGACACGGTCGGCAAGAGTAAACACGTGCCGGTAACACCCGAGCAGATTGCCAACGACGCGATCGCTGCGGCGCGGGCGGGCGCGGCCGTGGTGCATATTCACGTGCGCGACCCACAGACCGGTAAGGGCTCGCGTGAGCTCAACCTCTATCGTGAGGTCGTCGCGCGAGTCCGAGCCTCTGATGTGGACTTCGTACTCAACCTCACTGCGGGAATGGGTGGCGACCTTGTGCTCGATCCCGGGGACCCGTTCAAGGCCGTCGACGGCACCGACCTGGTCAATGGACTAGAACGGTTGCCACATGTCGAAGATCTCCTGCCGGATATCTGCACCCTTGACTGCGGCACGCTGAACTTCGGCGAAGGAAGCCAGCTATATATCAGCACCCCCGACATGCTCCGCACCGGAGCCGCGCGGATCCAGGAGCTCGGGGTCAAGCCAGAGATGGAGATCTTCGATACCGGACATCTGTGGTTTGCCACGAAGATGGTCGAAGAGGGTCTGATTGATCCGCCGCCGCTTTTCCAGCTGTGTATGGATATCCCATACGGTGCCCCCGCAGACCCCCTGCAGTTGCAGGCGATGGTCAACCGGCTTCCCCCCGGCTCGCAGTGGGCCGCGTTCGCGTTGGGCCGGATGCAGATGCCTTGGGTCGCACAGGCGATCCTGCTCGGTGGCCACGTGCGAGTGGGCCTGGAAGACAACCTCTACCTCGATAAAGGCGTCAAGGCTACGAACGCACAACTAGTTGAGCGCGCGGTGGCCCTGATCGGCAATCTCGGCTGCAAGGTCGCCACTCCGGATGAAGCCCGCCAGATGCTGGAGTTGAAGCCACGATGACGGCGCCTTCCGACGTATTCCTTCCTCCGGTCGCGCCCTCCGACGTACAGCGGATCACCTGCGTCGGCGCGGGCGTCATCGGCGGCGGATGGGTCGCGCATTTTTTGGCTCGAGGGTACGACGTAACCGCGTGGGACCCCGGCGCCGATGCCGCCCGGCGCTTGCGCCAGATCGTCGACGCGGCGTGGCCAGCGCTGACCAACCTCGGCCTCGCGCCAGGCGCGAGCAGAGATCGTCTGCACATCGTTGATGACTTGGCCGACGCTCTCGCCGACGCACAGTTCGTCCAGGAGAGTGCGCCCGAGGATCTCGACGTCAAGATCGACCTATTGGCGCGGATCGACGCCCTGACGCCCCAAGGCGTGGTTATCTCCTCCTCCACGTCGGGCTACAGCATGAGCGAGATGCAGGTCTCGGCGGCGAACCCAGGTCGGCTAGTGGTCGGCCATCCGTTCAACCCGCCGTACCTCATCCCGCTCGTCGAAGTTGTCGGCGGAACCCGGACCCATTCCGGAGCAGTAGCGTGGGCGTCGGAGTTCTTCACCCTCGTGGGCAAGTCGGTCATCACGATGGAGCGCGAGGTGCCCGGGTTCATCGCGAACCGGTTGCAGGAGGCCCTGTGGCGCGAAGCCTTGCACATGGTCGCGGAAGGTGAGGCGACCGTCGAGCAGATCGACACCGCGATCACCGACGGCCCCGGGCTTCGATGGCCATTTCACGGCCCGTGCATGACGTTCCATCTCGCCGGGGGTGAAGGCGGCATGGCACATATGCTTGATCATTTCGGGCCGTCGCTGAAGGCGCCATGGACCAGACTGGAGGCACCTGAGCTCACACCAGAACTGCGTGACGCCATGGTCGCCGGATGCGAGACGGAGGCAGACGGGCGGACCAACGTTGAGCTCATCGCCGAACGCGATGCCAAGATGATCGCAATCATGCAAGCCATGCAGGACGTCTCGCGTCGGGAGTAACCGTCACCAGCGACGGCGCGCTAATGGATCCTCGAGGCCGCCAGCTAGCCCAATGGGGGTACGCCGCCCGAGCAATCGTTGGGTCGCCCGACGACGCAGACCGTCAGGCGCAACTACTCTGACGCCTCGACGGTGCGGGCGAGTATCCCTAACGTCGCCCGAAGTGCTGACTCGGGAATGATCGGGAAGTGGATGCTGTCCCGGTATTGCGGACTGATCTTGCTCCAGTCGTAATACGACGTGACGAGGGTTTCGGACCCGCGGGGCTCGAGCCGGTAGCCATAGAGGTGCTCGATGGGCGGCTGGATCGTTCCCGAGATCGTCCATTCGATGTGGGTGTTGGCCTCGAACTCGGTGATGATCACCGTGACGTCGTACTTGCCCATCGGACGGTCATTGAGGGCCTCGCGGTCCATATGTACGACGAACTCGCCACCGACCCCCGCAACACGCTCGCCGTCGGCGGACTGCAGCATCCCGGAACTGTCGATCGCCACGTGTCCTTGTGGGTCGCTCAGTATCGCGAAGATCGCCTCGGGTGACGCCGCAATCATCCGTTGAACCTCAAAGCGTTCTGTTGTCATACCAACACCCTCGCACGTGACCAGTCGACGCTCGCACCCGGAGAGTTGCTAGGGCTGAGGTTCGGCCGGCTGGGGCTTCGAGTCGTCGGCGTGGAGTTCAGATTGCAGGATTCGAATCGACCGGCCCAGGCTCCTGGCAGCATCAGGAAGCCGTTTCGCGCCAAAGAGCAACACAAAGACAGCCGCGACGATCAACAGATGCCACGGGCTAAACTCCCCCATCTGATCCTCCAAGGTCGCGCCGTCGCTCCCGCGTTTCGGCTCCCGCGTTTCGCCGCACAGCGTGACCGATTGCCTCACGTCGCGCAACTCGATCACATCGTCCCCTCAGCGCGGTGAGATCTATGTGCCGTCAGGCATTTAGTCGGCGTACGGCATTCCGTGAGTGGCGAGGCTAGATGCCGAGGATCGTCGCTAGTTCGTCCGCGCTGATGTCGCCGGGGCGCTGCCCGGTCGCGGCCGCAATCCGCGCCAGGGAAGCGATCTTGGTGTTTATCGGCGCCGCCAGTCCATGCTGCCGGGCGATCAGCGCGATCTCGCCGTTGAGGTAGTCGGTCTCGATGTTGCCGGTGCCGCGCGCCAGTGACTGCCACGACGAACCTCCGAGCTCGTCCGGCTCACCCGGAACGGGACGGACCTTCGGCCCGATGGCGCGCAGTTCCGCCTCCATCTCCCTGCTCGCGTATGCGATCCCGGCGGCATCCAGTACGCCGGATGCCTCGGCGCGAGCCTGCTTCACGATCGAGGCGAAGTCGCCGTTCTTCCCCACGAGAGCCTGGATCGCGTTGACGATATTGCTCAGGAGCTTGTTGTACTTCCACTCCATCACGTCTGCGGGGAGTTGGATCGCGAAGCCGGCCTTCGTCCAGTCCGCTTTGATCTGCTCCAGCAGCGCGGTATCGGCTGATGCACTGGCCGGGTAGCGACCGATGTGGAACAAACCCGGGACCGGCGCCGACCTTGCGATCACTTCGCCGGGTTCGAGGTGTACGGCGGGTAGCCAGATACAAACTCCATATACGAGTCGGAAGTAGCGCAACGCAAGGAGTTCGCTGGCCACTCCGTTGAGCATCGTCAGGACCGGCAACAGCTCCCCCGCCGTACCGGCGACCGTCTCTCCGTCGTACACCGGCTGGTCCGCCCACTGGGTGAGGGCATCGGCGGCCTGGTGTGTCTTGGTCGCGATCACAATGACGTCGTCACGCCGGAGGCGTACCCCCGTCGGACCCGTCGCCGCAGCGACCGGCAGCGTGAGGTTTTCATCCGGCGTACGCAGCCGCAGCCCAGACTCGACGAGCGCCTGCCCGTGCTCACCGCGCGCGATCAGGACCGCGTCAATTCCATGCTGGGTGAGCTTGCCGCCAAGGGTTCCGCCGACCGCGCCGGCGCCAATCACGATGTAACGAGTCATTCTCGAAACATAGTCCAAGGGTGGCCGGCTCAAAGTGTGAGTGGCCGTAGTCACGGACTGGCGCGGCCGGTCAACGTGCAGATACGCCGGGGCCGAGCACTCTCGCCAGCCAGACAAACGCATGCCTGCTGCCGATCCGCCACACAACCGGCGTGTGGCCACCGGTCTCGGTCGTCATCGCCATCAACGCGTCGTACTTTGGCACCTTGCGGATGAACCGTGCCTGTGCGCTGATGTCCTCCTTGTTGTCTTTCGCGGCGATGGTGAAGATCGCGACCTTTGGCCGCGGCTCGCAGATGGTCAGTTGCGGCGAGTTCGCCCGAAGGTCCTTCCGGTTCGCGAACAGTTGATGTGGTCCGTGTTCGTGTACGCCGATGAAGTAGCCGGACAGCACCATCGCCGAGGCGTAGACCTGCGGGTGTCGCAGGGCGAGGTTCGCGGCGCAGTAGCCGCCGGTCGAATATCCGCCGATTACCCAGTTGATCCGGCCGGGAGCGGAGCGATAGGTCGCGGCGATGTACGCCGGGACGTCGCGCGTCAGATAGGTCTCGGCCATCGAACTCGGGTGCGCAAACGACGCGTTCACGCACTCAGAGTCGCTGGGCGGATTGGGATTCTGAGACGGCATGACCACAATGACGGCCGGCATCTTCTTCTCTGCGATGAGGCTGTCCAGGGTGGCCTTAAGGTGCATTCCGTACGTCCACGAAAGGTAGCTCCCAGGATATCCCGCGAGCAGCTCGATCACTGGGTACTGACGGGTCGTCGATGCCGGATCGGCGTACGAACCGGGCAGGTAGACCTGCGCTGGAAGGTTGTACCCGGTTTGCGGCCCCGCGATCGTCGTCGTAACAAGGGTCGACCGGTACGCCGATTGGCTGTCAGTTAGACGATCCGCCGCGGATACATTCCAGCGGTCCTGAGCAAATGCACTCGACCCGAACGACGCCGAACCGTCCCGCTGTACGACGACTGCCGGGTTGAGTCCTTGCTGCGATCCGGCGAGAGCATCCCAGGTCGCGGCTATCTGATCGGTGCGGTTGTAGTAAATGGCGATCGATACGACGACAAGGCACTGCGCCACGAGGACAACTCCGACACGGCTGGCCGTCCGCGGCCGAAACCGTCGCCATCCCCACACGGCGAAGACGACGACGGCTGCGAACGCGCCAATGGCGAGGTACTGGACGAACAACGAGTTGGGCGCCAGCACCGAAAGCTGGTCGCCAGGGCGGACCGGCCGGGCCGACAGTGGATACATCAGTGCCCGCCAAATAGGTCAGACCACGACGCATAGAAGGAGATCTGCTGGTTGGCGAATACAAATGCGGCAAGTAACAGGAAGGCCTGCGACAGCGTGAGGCCCACGATCCGGCGGCTCATTCGAAGCACTCCCCGGTCCCAAAACGCCACGGTCACCGTGGTCACCAGGACGGCCAGCACGAGGCTGATGACGAGAAGCGTCGTGCTGCTCGGTCCGAGGAGTCGCATAAATCCATCCTGACCTCGAAGTCTGAATGGTTGCTGAGAGACTCCCTTACGGGCGCTCAACGAGGGAATCGAGCTTGCCTTGCATAGTGGCGATCGACTGCTCAAGGCGCCGATTCTGCTGCATGAGCTGGTGCAGCAGCTGCTGATTCGTCGGCCCTTCGGGATGCTTAGGCGTCACGAGCACCGTGCCATTGGGCTCGAGCCGTGCGTACTTGACGTTGGCGACGTCGAATATGCCGGCGTTCTGCAGCTCGATCTTGAGGTCAGCCTTCGTGAACCGTTCCTTGCGCATCGCGGTCCAGTCGATCTCACCGTCGCGCACCAGCATTCGCGTCTTCCCCGTCAACAAGTGTCGCCACGTTTGGCTCCGGTAGAACAGGTACACCGCACCGGCGTTGATCAGGAACAGCGCCGATGCACCGATCACCGCTCCCGTCACGGTGTTGTCTGCGCCGATCAAACCGTTTTGTACGGCGTTGGAGACGGCCAGCAGTACGACGAAGTCGACCGTCGTGAGCTGAGCCATCTCGCGTTTACCGGCCAGTCGCAGCGCGATCACCAGGAACACGTAGATGACGACCGCGCGGATGAGCTTTTCCCAGATCGATAGGTCCAGGCCGAATATCGAATGCCACATGCGCTAATCATGGCCGTACGGTGGGCAAACGCGCGTCAAGCGGGGACCTCGTGACGGATCGCGCGGGACTTTGTGACGGATCGCGCGGGACTTTGTGACGGATCGCGAAAGGCCCGGTCCCAACGGACCGGGCCTTCGTCGTACGAGCGGTAGTTAGCGCATCAAGCTCTGGTTGTTGCGCGTCGCGATCGCGAGCAGCTCAAGGCGGACGGTATCCGAACCTGCCCCGGTGATCGCCTTCTGCAGTTGGCGGCGACCCTTTGCGTTTGCACGACGGGCCTGCCACTTATTGGCGATGGTTGCCACTAGCTGTTCACTCCTTGGTAAGAAAGTCTGTATTTGGCGTTTGCCGTGAACCTGAGGTCATCGGGTTCACTAACTATTATGCCCCATAAGGTCACGATTGCAATACAATCATTCGGTGAACTGACGCACACGCCTTCGATTCATCGGTGACCGCGCTCACTTTTGAATGAATATTAAACATTCGATGCGGCCTGGGTCACCATGTTCTGATCATTCGTGACACGATCTGGCTCAGCCAGCACACTCACGCCCGCGCACGACACCCAGAAACGACGTCCCAGTGTTCAAGAAGTACGGCGAGCTCTTCAAGATTCCCGGAAGCGCCGCCTTCAGCTCGACCGGCCTGATCGCGCGCATGCCGATCTCGATGATCACTATCTCGCTGGTGCTGCTCGTCAGCCAGACGACCGGCAGCTACGGCATCGCCGGAATCGTCAGCGCCGTCGCCACGTTCTCCACCGCCGTTGCGATGCCGCAGATCGCGAAGTACGTCGACCGCAAGGGCCAGGCACGGATCGCTCGTCCAGTGATCCTCTTCGCGGTCGTCATCTGGGTGCTCGCGATCATCGCCGTCAGCAGTGGATGGCCGCACTGGACCTGGATCGTCATCGCGCTCATCGGAGGCGGCGCAGCACCGAGTATCGGCGCGATGGTGCGCGCGCGGTGGATGCACGTGCTGCCGGACAAATCGCTTCAACAGCGGGCGTTCTCCTGGGAGTCCTCGCTCGACGAAATCGTCTTCATGACCGGTCCGCCGCTCGCGACTATCCTCGCAACCTCTGTCGCGCCGTACGCCGGACTGCTCGCCGCGCTGATCTTGCTGCTGTTCGGCGGATTCCTGTTCACGGCGCAACGCTCGAGCGAGCCGCCCCCGCAAGTAACCGAACACCGCGTCTCGACGCTCGCCCTCCTCAAAGGTTCGATCCTGGTAGTCGGCGCGGTGTTCATCTGCGGCGGAATCGGGTTCGGATCGATCGAGGTCATCGTCGTGGCCTTCGCGGACGAACAAGGGCACAAGTCGCTCGCCGGCCTCGTGCTGGCGGCGTACGCATTCGGCTCGCTGCTGGCCGGCCTTACCTTCGGCGTCATGAAATGGAAGCGTTCGGTCGGTGGGCAGTTCGTTGCCGCCGCGGTACTTTTCGGCGTACTGGCCCAAGGCCTGCTGCTTGCGTCCAACTTGTGGATGCTGACGGTGCTGATCTTCATCGCCGGCGTCGCGATCGCGCCAGTGCTGATCTCGGCGACCATGCTCATCGAGCGTCTCGTCCCCCCGTACGCGCTGACCGAAGGTCTCACCTGGGCGACGACCGCGCTCGTCGCCGGCGTCACGATCGGTGCGGCCGTCGGCGGCCAGCTCATCGACTCGTACGGCGCGCGCACCGCCTTCCTGCTGCCCACCTGCGCCGCGCTCGTCGCCGCGATCATCGCGGTCGTGGCAAGCCCGCGGTTGCGGTTCAGCGCCGTGCAGAAGACCTCTCAGCGGATGCACGCGTCTGCCATTGACTCCCCCGCGCCCGGTGGTACGCCGGCCGAACGAGTCGACGAAAACGTCGAATAGCCGGCTCAGGCATCAACCGAGGTCACGGCCTTCGCATCGCGCAGCATCCCAGCGTCGTCCGCGAGAAGCTGGTTGGCGAGGTTGCTGACTAGTGTCAGCAACTCCGGATCGCGATCCGTGGACCACCCGCGCAGGAGGTCAGCGAGCGCATCGCGGCGGGCGGCGACAAGTCGGCGTACGGCGTGTGCCCCGGCGTCAGTGACGTGGATGATCTCGTCGCCGGCGACCTCTTCAACGCTGATCAGCCGGAGCCCGCGCAGCGATCCGAGGTGCTCGTCGAGGTCGTCGTGACTAATCCCCAGCCGGTCGGACAGCCCGGCCGCCGTTACCCCGGGGGCCTCGGCGATCCGATAGAGCAGCCAGCAGGCTCGCGGCGGGAGCGTCAAACCGGCGCGGGTAGCCAGTCGCACGTACAGCGCCCGCCGGTTCTCCCTGCGGGCAAGGACCTCGATCGCCCTTTCCATCTCTTGGAACGAGCTGCGCTCGGATGGGATCGCGGTCGGCGCGTAGGTGTCGGCAGGGTTCGCCGCCGCGGCAGTTGCCCGCAGCGGCACCTCCTTGAGCAGCCACGACAACGCGAACGCGACAAGCGCGATTGGCGCCGCGACGAGGAACACGGTGCGGATGCTCGCGGCGTACGCCTCGATGAAGCCGGTGTGGATCTCGGGCGGCAGCTTCGCCAGCACCGCGGGACTCGCGCCGGAGGTGGCGCTGAATCCCGGCGGAATGGTCAACCCTTTCAAGTAGTGCGCCAGATTCCCGGTCAGCACATTGGCGAAGATCGCACCGAAGATCGCGGTGCCGAAGCTACCGCCGATCGAACGGAAGAACGTCGCCCCAGAGGTCGCCGTACCAAGATCGCGGTAATCCACTGAGTTTTGTACGGCGATGACCAGCACTTGCATCACCGCGCCGATGCCGACGCCGAGCACGAACATCGCGACCGACGATTCCCACATCGGCGTGCTGACCCTGAGGCGGGACAGCAGAAACAGTCCGATCGCCATCGTCACTGTGCCGAGCACCGGGAAGATCTTGTAGCGACCGGTGCGGGTGATCAGCAGGCCCGAGCCGATCGAGGTGAGCAGCAGGCCGCCCATCATCGGCAGCAGCCGAAGCCCGGACGCCGTCGGGCTGACCTCCTGCACCACTTGCATGTATTGCGGCAGGTAGGTGATCGCGCCGAACATCGCGAACCCGACGACAAATCCAATCGCTGAGGAGGTCAAGAACACCCGATTGCTGAACAGGTGAGGTGGCAGGACGGGCTCGGCCGCACGCTTTTCCACCCACACGAACCCGATGAGCAGCACCACCGCGGCGATACCAAGGCCGTAGATCACCGGCGATCCCCAAGCGAACGTGCTCCCGCCGAGACTGGTCAGCAGCACCAGGCAGGTGGCCACGGCGGCCAGTAGCCCGGCACCGAGGTAGTCGATGACGTGTTGCACTTTTGTGGACACCGCCGGCAGCACGATCGCGGTGACCGCGAGGGCGATTATGCCTAGTGGCAGGTTGATGTAGAACACCCAGCGCCAGGAGAGATGGTCGACGAAGAAGCCGCCAAGCAGCGGACCGACGACGCTGCTCACCCCGAAAACGGCACCGAAGACGCCTTGGTAACGGCCCCGCTCACGAGGCGACACCACATCTCCGACGATCGACTGTGCGCCCACGATCAGGCCACCGCCGCCGATGCCTTGCAGTGCGCGGAACAAGATCAGCTCGACCATCGAGTTGGCGATGCCGCACAACACCGATCCAACGAGGAAGATGACGATCGCGGCCTGAAAGAACCTCTTCCGGCCGTACATGTCGCCGAGCTTGCCCCACAGCGGCGTCGATGCCGTCGAGGCGAGCAGGTATCCGGTGACCACCCAGGCAAGATGCGACAGGCCATGCAGGTCACCGGCGATAGTCGGCAGTGCCGTGGCCACGATCGTCTGATCAAGCGACGCCAGCAGCATGCCCAACAGGAGTCCGCCGAGAATCAGCCACAACTGCCGCTTGCCGATTGGCGCCGAGGCCGAGGCCGACGCCGTTTCGTCGGTCGCACGCGAGTCAGCCATTGCGTCCTCTTTTCGGCGTTGTCGTTTGAGTGTTGCACGTCAGGCGCCATGAATCGATCCTCTAACCGGCTATCGCAATGGTTAGCCGGCCTGCACAAGTAGCATCGAGGGGACTGGCCGGCGTTTGTACGTCGATATACCTGCCACCAGACACGTGTGGAGCACAACTGATGACGATGCTTGAATTCGATGACCCGAAGGCGCTCGCTAAGGCACTCGACCAAACCGACTACATCGCGGACGAGGGGCTCGCCACCGCGGCGTACCTGGCGCTGCGGATGGGCCGCCCGCTGTTCCTTGAGGGCGACGCCGGAGTCGGCAAGACCGCGCTCGCGCTCGCGCTCGCGCAGGTCCTCCAAGCCGAGCTGATCCGGCTGCAGTGCTACGAGGGAATCGACGCCAGCCAGGCGCTGTACGACTGGGACTTCGCCCGCCAGATGCTGCATCTTCGGGCGGCCGAGTCAACCGGCCGCACCGCCGACGAGGCCGAACTCTACGACCGCCGGTTCCTCATCGCGCGGCCGCTGCTGCGCGCACTCGAGGTCAGCCCCGCCGTACTGCTCGTCGACGAGCTGGACCGCGCCGACGACGAGTTCGAGGCATTCTTGCTGGAGATCCTGGCCGAGAGTTCGGTGACCATCCCCGAGCTCGGCACGATCAAGGCCGAAACCCCGCCGCTGGTCGTGATCACCTCCAATCGCACGCGGGAGGTGCATGACGCGTTGAAGCGGCGCTGCCTCTACCACTGGGTAGCGCATCCGAGCTTCGACCGCGAGGTCGAGATCATCCGCCGCCGGCTGCCCGAGGTCAGCGAGTCGCTGTCTCGCCAGGTGGCGTCCGCCGTTGCTAACCTGCGCAAGGCCGACCTGCTCAAACCGCCTGGCGTCGCCGAGGCTATTGACTGGGCCGAAGCACTGCACCTGCTCGGCACGCGCGAACTCACCCCTGAGGTCGCCTCTCGCACGCTTGGCGCCGTACTGAAATACCGAGAAGACGCCGAACGCATCATCCAGCGCGGCCTCGACGAGCTGCTCACGGCGTAGCAATGGGCCTGCGATGACTTCCAACAACTACGGCCTCGTGCCGGCGAGCGCGGGCGCCCTTGCCGAACCGCGCGGCGTCGATGAGATCCTGCTCGGATTTGCCCGGATGCTGCGGGTCGCCGGCGTCGCGGTCAGCCCCGACCGAGTGCAGTCGATGATTGCGGCACTGGGACATCTCGACGTACTCGACGAGGACAGCGTCTACTGGGCCGGCCGTCTCACGCTGTGCTCCAACCCCGATGACCTACCCAAGTACGACGCGGGTTTTGCGGCGTACTTCGGAGGCGAGGTACCTAAACCGTCACAAAGCCAGCCGCCGCAACACAAGCACGTCGAGGCGTCGTTCGGCATGGACGACCACGCGCCCGAAGGCACCGGCGAGCAGGAAGACGACCCGATCCCTGGCATGGCCAGCGCCCAAGAAGTGCTGCAACATAAGGACTTTTCCGACCTGCAACCCGCCGAGCGTGAGGAGCTGCGCCGCCTTTTCGAGTTGCTCGCACCGACCTCTGCGACCCGGCGTACCCGGCGATACGGTCCCAACAAGCGCGGCATCACCGACGCGCACAAGTCGATCCGGGCGGCCATGCGCAACGGCGGGGAGATGACACGGCTGGCTCGCAAGCGGAGGCGTGTGCGCCCCCGCAGGCTGGTGATCCTGGCCGACGTCAGCGGTTCGATGGCGCCGTACGCCGACCCGATGCTGCGGTTCGCGCACGCTGCTGTACGCCGGGACCAAGTCCACACCGAGATCTTCACGCTCGGCACTCGCCTGACCCGCGTCACCCGCGAGCTGCGGTTACGCGACCCGGACAAGGCACTGCGAGCCGCCGGTGCGGCGATTCCCGACTGGAGCGGAGGCACGCAGCTCGGCGAGATGTTGCGCGCTTTTCTCAACCTGTGGGGACAGCGCGGCATCGCGCGGCGGGCGATCGTGGTGATCTTCTCTGACGGCTGGGAACGCGGCGATCCGACCCTGCTCGGCGAGCAGATGCAGCGGCTGCATCGCCTGGCATACAGCGTGATTTGGGCTAACCCGCACAAGGGTCACGCAGGGTATGAACCATTGACCGGGGGAATAACCGCGGCCCTCCCATACATTGACCATTTTGTAGCCGGACATAGCTTTGCTTCGTACGCCGAATTAGCCAAGGTGATTTCTCATGCGTGACATCCTTACTGACCTCCTCTCCTGGTGGGAAGACGACCAGACAGTCGGGATGGGCACGGTGGTCGCGACCTGGCGCTCGGCCCCGCGACCCGCCGGGGCCTCGATGATCGTCAGCACTAGCGACGAGGCCCTCGGCAGCGTCTCCGGCGGTTGCGTCGAAGGCGCGGTCTATGAAGAGGCCAAACTGGTCCGGGACGGCGAAAGTACGCCGCAGATGCACCGCTACGGCATCAGCGACGACGATGCCTTCAGCGTGGGGCTTTCCTGCGGCGGGATCATGGACATCTTCGTCGAACCGATCAGCAAGACGACCTTCCCCGAACTCAAGGACGTCGCCGACTCCATCGAGAAGCACGAACCAGTAGCCGTCATCACCTGCGTCACCGGACCCGAAGATCGCGTCGGCAAACGCCTGGTGCTCTGGAACGACCGGCGTTCGGGTTCACTCGGCATGCAGCGGCTGGATGATGCGGTCGCCGAAGATGCACTCGGGATGCTGGCCGCCGGTCGCACCGGCACGATCCACTATGGCTACGAAGGCGAACGCCGCGGCGACGACCTGACGCTGTTCGTCGCGTCGTACGCCGCCCCGGTCCGGATGCTGGTCTTCGGCGCGATCGACTTCGCCGCCGCGGTCGCCAAGATGGGCACCTTCCTCGGGCACAAGGTCACCGTCTGCGACGCGCGACCGGTGTTCGCGACCAAGAAGCGCTTCCCCGACGCGCACGAGGTGGTCGTCGACTGGCCGCACCGCTACCTGCAAGGCGAGGTCGACGCAGGCCGGATCGACGAACGCACCATTATCTGCATCCTGACCCACGACCAGAAGTTCGACGTACCGCTGCTCGAAGTGGCGCTGCCTCTCGATGTCGCCTATATCGGCGCGATGGGCTCTCGGCGTACCCACGACGACCGACTCGACCGGCTGCGCGAAGCCGGCGTACCCGAGGAACAGATCGCGAAACTGTCCTCACCGATCGGGCTCGACCTCGGCGCGCACACTCCCGAGGAAACGGCGGTGTCGATCGCGGCCGAGATCATCGCGTTGCAGTGGGGCGGCGACGGATCGCGGCTCAGCGCCAGCGCGGGACGCATCCACGGCGACATCGTTCGCGAGGAACCGGTCCTCGGCTAAGTTTTCCGTGGCTCGCTGCGCTAGCCGATATGGGCCCAGGTGCTGGCTATAGCGACGGAGCTGTCACCGGCCTTAGATGACCTTCTCCAAGAGCGGATCTTCGACGGTCGGCTTGACTCGTTCCCGCCACCCGAGCGCGGTGATCGTTGCTACGACGATCGCGAAGCCCACCCACTGTGACCAGGTGAGGGTGGTGCCCAGGAATAGCACGCCGACGACCGCCGCCGTCGCCGGAAACGCCATCTCAGCGAACGTCGCCCGCGACGCGGCCGTGTAGCGCAGCCCCAGGTAGTAAAGACCGAGCCCCAGCAGTCCCGGGATCAGCGCCAGCAACACCAGCCCGGGCATGTTGGACCAGCCCGGGAGCACGGGGGCCCGCACGACGGCAACGACGACGATCGCCCCGATTACGCCGAAGCTGAACCGCAACACCGTCATGTCCCGCGGGCTCACGCTCGCGGTCACCATCCGGCCGAGCACCGTCCCCGACGCCCACAAGACTGCCGCGCCGACCGCGAACAGCGCCGACTGAAGGGCCGCGATCTTGACGTCGAACGGCTGCGCAAATGTCATCAGCCACGCCCCGACCAGTGCCGGTACGGCGTAAATGGCGAATCCTGGCTTCAGCCGCTCACGCAGCAGTACGACCGCTAGCAGGACCGCAAAGATCGGCTGCAGTTTCTGCAGGATCAGCGGCGTGATGAAGTCTCCGGTCTGCGCCGATAGCCGGAACGCCTGAGTGAACAGCGCCGTACCCACCGCTGAGGCTCCGACGCCGATCGTCACGATCGCGGCCTTGTCGCGCAGCGAGCATCGCGCGAAGACGCGCATCGCCGGCAGTATGAACGGGCTCAGGATGACCACGATGATGACGTGCTCCCACAGCACGACTGTCGCCGGATTGATGGACACCGCCAGCGGCTCGCGCAGCAAGCCGTCCAAGCCCCACAGCGCGGCGGCGATGGCCACCAGCCAGGTGCGATCGACATGAGTCTTGGATGAGAGAGAATGTCCAGAAGCGGTCACAATGGAAGACTACTCAGTCGGCGAGAAGGGGATACGACATGGCCGATCACCCGGGTCCGATCCGCGACTTCGGCCACCTCGCAGCGAAAGACGGTCGCGAGGAGACTCCGCGCCGGCATGGTCCGCGGGTCCTGATCGATCCGCTCGCGTCGGTACGCCGCCCGAAGGACCCGTTCGTCGACGTCTTTTGTGCCGGGCAGGTGTTCTTCGACATCGTGTTCACCGGACTCGAGCACATACCCCGGCCCGGGACCGAGGAGTGGGCGCCAGGGATGGGGTCGAGCCCCGGCGGCATGGCCAACATGGCCGTTGCGATGCGTCGTCTGGGGCTGCGCACATGGCTGGCTGCCGCGTTCGGCGATGACATGTACGGCGACTACTGCTGGGACACCCTCGCCGTACAAGAGGACATCGACCTGACGGCCTCGCGCCGGTTCCGGGGCTGGCACTCCCCCGTGACCGTATCCGTCGCGCACCAGCACGACCGGTCGATGATCACCCACGGACACCCTGCGCCGCAGCCGCTTGACCAGATGATCGGCTCGCCGCCCGCCGTACGCGCCTGCTTCGCGCACCTGGAGATCGAGGAACAGTCGTGGGTACGGCACTCCTACGAGTCCGGCGCTTTGGTTTTCGCGGATCTCGGGTGGGACGACAGCGGCGAATGGTCGCGAGAAATACTGCGGCGCCTGGAAACCTGCCACGTCTTCCTGCCGAACGCCGAGGAGGCGATGGCACTCACCCGCACGGACACTCCCGAAGCCGCGTGCTCCGCGTTGTCGGAGCATGTCCCGGTCGTGGTCGTCACGCGCGGTGACGAGGGTGCGATCGCGCTCGACCAGCTCACCGGCGAGAGCGCCGACGTACGAGGGCTTTCGGTGCCGGCGATCGACCCGACCGGCGCAGGCGACGTTTTTGGCGCCGGTTTCATGGTCGGCCAGCTCGCTGGCTGGTCCCTCGAAGAGCGGCTGCGCTTCGCGAACCTCTGCGCGGCGCTGTCGGTGCAGCACTTCGGCGGCTCACTTGCCGCCCCGGGCTGGGGTGAGATCAGCGCCTGGTGGCAACACACCGTCGAGTCCGGCGCGGGAGACGGGACGCTGCACGAGTATGCGTTCCTGGCCGACGTACTGCCGGGAATCGCCCTGTCACCGGTACGCCGAGCCGGGGCGACGCTAGGCCTACGTCACCACGACGAAACCCCGTAGCGTCCGGCAAAGTGGTCGCCATCACGACCGCTTCGCCGGACGCAATCGGAAGGTTAGCTGACCGCGACACCGCGCAGGTCGGGGAACCCGCTCGGGCTGAGCCCGAAGCCGGACACCGAGTCATTGAACACGCTGATCACGTGCAGCTGGCAGATCGGCAGCAGATGGTTCGGATTGTCGACCATGTCCTGCATCATCTTCGCGTAGATCGGCGTCCGCTTTTCCGGATCGATCGGCGTCGCCGCCTCGACGGCGAGGTCGAGCGTGGACTGCGCGACCGGGTTGCCGACGCTGTAGATCGAGCCGGGCATCAGATGACGAGACGCCACGCCATGTGGGTCGGAACTGCCGGAGTACGGGTTGACGTTGCCCGCGACCGTCTTGGAGACCGAGAACGCCTCGATCACCTGTGGAGTCGGAACCTGCTCGATCGTCATTTTGACGCCGACCTCGGCCAGCATCTCCTGCAAGACCTCGGATAGCTGCACCGTGTACGTGACGTTGGTGGTGACCGTCGGCAGGTCGAAACCCTTACCGACGCCGGCCTCTTCGAATAGCTGCTTGGCCTTCTTCGGATCATGCGGCCAGACGTCCAGCCCGTTACCGATCTCTTCGCTGTAGGCGAAGCTGCTCTCCGGCCAGGGCTGAATCTGTGGAACACACATTCCCTCGAAGTAGCCGTTGCCGATCGCCTCCCGGTCGATGGCGTAGTTGAGCGCCTCGAGGACCTTCGGATTATCGAACGGCGCCTTCGCGGAGTTCACCGTGAGGTACATGAACACCACCGACGGAGTAGCGGTGACCTTCAGGCCGTCCTTCACGGCGGACTTTACCTGCTCGGGTCGCATGACCGCGCCGTCGATGTCGCCCGACTTCAGGGCGTTCAGCCGTGTCTGGTCATCGGTGATCAGCTTGATCTCCATCGTGGCGACCCGCTGCGCGTCGGGCTCCCAGTATCCCTCCCGCTTGGCGTAGCTCGCCTTGTCGCCCGAGGTGAACCCCGTAAGTGTGTAGGCGCCCGCGCCGACGGGCTGCGACTTCAGGGTGCCGCCAGCGATCGCCGCCGGCGAGGCCATCATCCCGGGACGCTGGGCGAGCGCGCCGAGCAGCGCGCCGACGCCGGTGTCGGCAACCAGCTTGACGGTGTAGCCGTCGACGACCTCGACCGCGTCGAGCTGCTCGATCTCGGTCGCGATCCGGCTGCCCTCGCCCCTCGCACGGTCCAGGTTGATCTTGACTGCTTCGGCGTTGAACGGCGTGCCGTCCGAGAAGGTCACGTCCTTGCGCAGTGTGAACACGAGAGCCTTGCCGTCGTCGGCTGACTCCCAGTCGGTCGCGAGCATCGGCTGGACGCTGCCATCGGGGGCGTTGAACACGAGCCGGTCATAGACAGGCGCGAGAGTGACGAAGTCGTATCCCGACACGCTCTCGATCGGGTCCCAACCTGGCGTCATCACGCTGTAGGAGTAGGCGAAGTGGCCGTTCGGGTCATAGTCGGAGGCCAGTTTGATTGTGTTCGAGAACTCGTCCTTGAGGTCCGACGAGTCACGATCGGGGGCGCCGCCGCAGGCTGCGAGCAGCAGAGCCGATGTCGCGATGGCCGTAAAGGCCCGAACACGACGGGAGAGGTTTGTCGCTGTCACGTATCTACCCATAATTTCATTGTTGAGAGTCGCCCCGAGGCAATCGCTCAAGGATCAACCCGCTGGTGAGGACGCCTCATCGGACCAAAGGGTCACGCCGAGGCAACGCCAAAATTACAAGTGTAAAGCCATTGTTAGTTTCGTCAGCGCGCACCCTGTACGCCGACTGAAACGAAATCCCTAACGTCCGGCGAAATGGTCGTTACAACGACCGCTTTGCCGGACGCAACCGGGCTAGCGGAAGCGGGACGTGGTCGCGGGCGAGAGCGCTTCCTCAGTGAGTCCACGGGCGATAAGGTCGGCCGGGATGCCCTCTCCACGCACCAGGCTGGCCGCCGTACGCGCCATCGCCGCGCAGGTCTGGATGCCGTAACCGCCTTGCCCGGCAAACCAGAAGACGCCCGGCGCGACCGGGTCGAAACCGACGACGGGCACTCGGTCCGGCGCGAAGTTGCGCAGGCCCGCCCACGAGCTGCGTACATGGCGTGGCGCGACGTGAGTAGCGATGTCGATGGCCTCCATGGCGCGAGCGATCTCCAACTCGTCTGGCTTGGGATCGCTCGGTGACTGCAACACTTCGTCGGCCGGTGAGCAGAGGTACTGCTCACCGTCGGGCTTGACGTAGAACGAGTCATGAATGTCCGCCGCCATAGGCATTCCGGCACTACGCGAACCCAGTGGCGAGGGCACCATGAAGATCGAGCGGCGCAGCGGTTTGATGCCGATCGATCGCGCTCCCACGGTCGCGGCGACGACGTCTACCCATGATCCGGCCGCATTGATGACCAGCGGGGTCTGGTACTTATTGCCGCCCGAATCGGTCAGCGTCCACAGCGTGTCGCCGTTGTCGCGCTCGGTGCGCACAGCGTCGACGATCCGAGCGGCGGTATGGACGACACCACCGCGCTCCTTGTAGCCGCGAAGAAAACCTTGGTGCAGCGCATGGACGTCCATTTCCATCGCGTCGGGTTCGTAGAGCGCGGACTCGACGTACTCCCGCTTGATGATCGGGTTGACCTCCACGGCCTCGTCGGCGTCGAGGATGCGTACGTCGGGCACCAGCACGCTGAACTCGTCGTATAGCTCGTGCACCCGACCCGAATCGCCCGCCGCGCCAATCCATACCAGCCCCAGCGGCGACAACGGTGTGCCGTCGAAACAGTCCGGCGGGTTCTCGAAGAATGCACGGCTCCCGGTGGTCAGCGCCCGGATCTGGGCTCCGCCGTACGTCTCTAAGAACGTCGCCGCGGACCGGCCCGTGGTGTGAAACGCCAGAGTCGTCTCCATCTCGAGAAGGCCGACCGTGCGCTCCCGCGCCAGCTCGTAACCGAGCGAGATCCCGGCGATACCGCCGCCGATAATGATTGCCTCGTATCGCTCCACTCAGCGACCATAGCCGCCGGTCGCGGTCGGGGGAGGCTGAACCCGCACCTGCGGCTCAGAATGAATTGATCATCCGCAAACGCGACAGCCGGTCCGCTTCGCTTGTATAGCTGGGAGATTTCGCTTGTTAAAGGCAGCCGTCTGCGGTTGGCTCAACCATACGGGTGGTGTGGCAGATGCCACAGCCACGCGGTACAAATATCAGACGGGGTAAACGTCACCCGCACGTCTGCAGGGAGATTACATGCCAAAGATCAGCGTCACCGTCGACGGCGTCACAAACGAAGACGACGTCGAGCCGCGCCAACTACTCGTCCACTACCTCCGCGAAACGCTCGGGAAGACCGGCACACTCGTCGGCTGCGACACCAGCAACTGCGGCGCCTGCACCGTTCACCTTGATGGCAAGGCAGTGAAAAGTTGCACCGTGCTCGCCGTGCAGGCCGACGGCTCCGACGTGCTCACCATCGAAGGCCTCGCAAAGGACGGCGTACTCCATCCGATGCAGCAGGCGTTCCACGAGAAGCACGCACTGCAGTGCGGCTACTGCACACCCGGGATGATCATGGCGTCGATCGACTTCGTCAATACCAACGGCAAGTCCGACCCCACCGAACAAGAGGTACGTGAAGGCATCGAGGGCAACCTCTGCCGATGCACCGGTTATCAAAATATTGTTGCGGCCGTGCAGTACGCCGCCAAGACGATGTCAAGTACGGGGGCATAAGCGATGACTGCGGTAGACGATCATCCGGCGCACGAGGTCGGTCAGGCCCGTCCTCGTCGCGAGGATCAGCACCTCATCACCGGCCACTCGACGTTCGTGGACAACATGCAGCTTGCCGGCATGTTGCATCTGGCGTTTGTGCGTAGTTCGATGGCGCACGCCAAGATCACGAACATCGACGTATCGGAGGCACAGGGCCGTCCCGGCGTACACGCGGTCTATACCGGCAAGGACTTCGCCGAGGTGCAAGGAAACCTGCCCTGTGCGTGGCCGGTGACACCGGACATGGTCAATCCCGGCTACCCCTCGTTGGCGATCGACCAGGTCAACCACGTCGGCGAGGCAGTTGCCGTCATCGCGGCACGCACCAAGGCGGCCGCGGAGGACGCGGCCGAGGCGGTCCTCGTCGACTACGAACCTCTTCCGGTGATCCTCGACATGGAGGAAGCACTCGCCGAGGGCGCACCGCTGGTACACGCCAACACGACGTCCAACAAGTCCTACACCTGGGCCTTCGACTCCGGCCAGGCCGGCTCCGGAGGCAACGTCGACGACGCATTCAGCGGCGCCGAGGTCAAGATCAAGCGACGGTTCATCCAGCAACGCCTCATTCCGTCGTTCATGGAACCCCGCTCGTACGTCGTACAGCCCGAAGGCGAGGGCCTGACACTCTGGTCCGCGACCCAGATCCCGCACATCTTGAGGATCATGCTCTCGCTGACGCTCGGGCTGCCCGAGCACAAGGTGCGGGTGATCGCTCCTGACGTCGGCGGCGGGTTCGGCGGCAAGATCACCGTGACTCCCGAGGAAGTCATCACCGCGCTGGTCGCCCGCAAGCTCGGCAAACCATGCAAGTTCACCGAGTCCCGCTCCGAGTCGCTCGTTTCGGCACACCACGGACGCGACCAAATCCAGGACATCACGATGAGCGCCACGAAGGACGGCACCATCACCGGTCTCGATGTCGAGCTGACGGCCAACATGGGCGCCTACCTCAGCCTGGTCGGCCCCGGCGTACCGGTGCTTGGCGCCTTCATGTTTCCCGCTATATACAAGATCCCGGCGTACCGGTTCACCTGCCACGGCGTGTTTACGACGACAACCAAGACCGACGCCTACCGTGGCGCCGGTCGCCCCGAGGCGACGTACGCCATCGAACGCATCATGGACGAGATGGCCGCCGAGCTCGGCGTCGATCCGCTGGAGCTGCGGCGCAAGAACTGGATCAAGCACGAGGAGTTCCCCTACACGACGGTCGCGGGCCTGACCTACGACAGCGGCAACTACGAGGCGGCCACCGACAAGGCCCTCGAGCTGATGGGCTGGGACGCGCTTAAGGCCGACCGTGACAAGCGGCGCGCCGACAAGTCGACCAAGCAGCTCGGCTTAGGCATCTCGACGTTCACCGAGATGTGCGGTCTCGCGCCGTCGCGGGTGCTCGGATCGCTGGACTACGGCGCCGGCGGCTGGGAGACCTCGTCGGTGCGGATGCTGCCCACCGGCAAGGTCGAGGTCGTCACGGGTATCTCGCCGCACGGGCAGGGCCATGAGACGTCGTTCGCGCAGATCGTCAGTGACCAGCTCGGCGTACCGTACGACGACATCGAGATCATCCACGGCGACACCGCCAGCGCCCCGCGCGGCCTGGATACGTACGGCTCGCGCTCGCTCACCGTCGGCGGCATCGCCGTCGTCAAGGCCGTCGACAAGGTCGTGGCCAAGGCGCGGAAGATCGCCGCACACCTGCTGGAGGCGAGCGAGGACGACCTCGACTTCGCGGGCGGGAAGTTCGGGGTGAAGGGCACCGACAAGGGACTCATGATCCAGGAGATCGCGTTCGCCGCGTTTATGGCACACGACCTGCCCGAGGGCATGGAGCCGTCGCTGGACAGCGAAGCGACGTTCGACCCGGAAAACTTCTCCTTCCCGCACGGCACGCACCTGGCGGCCGTAGAGATCGACACGGACACCGGTCAAGTCGAGTTGCTGAAGTACTGCTGCGTCGATGACATCGGCAACCAGATCAACCCGCTGCTGGTGCAGGGCCAGGTGCACGGCGGGCTCGCGCAAGGCATCGCGCAGGCGCTGTTTGAGGAAGCCGTCTACGACGCCGATGGCAACCTCACGACCGGCACGTTTGTGGATTACACACTGCCGAGTTCGGCGGACCTGCCGTCGTTCATCACCGGATCGACGTACACCCCGGCCACGAGCAACCCGCTCGGCGTCAAGGGCGTCGGCGAGGCCGGCACCATCGCCTCGACACCGGCGATCATCAACGCCGTCGTCGATGCGCTGCGGCAGTACGGCGTCAACGACATCCACATGCCTGCCACCCCCGAACGGGTCTGGCGGGCGATCCACTCCGGGTTTGGCGACACGCAGCCAGCGGCCGAGCAGACCACCGCACACACCGAAGGCACCTCGAACAGCGACAGGAGCGGTTCATGATCCCGTCAAGCTTTGATTACGCACGGCCGACCTCTGTCGACGAAGCGGTCAGCGCACTGGCAAGCGGCGGCGAAGACGCCAAAATCCTAGCCGGAGGTCAGTCGTTTATCCCGGTGCTTCGGCTGCGGCTGGCCGCACCGTCCACCGTGGTCGACCTCGGCCGCATCGAGGAACTGCGGCAAGTCACCGAGGACGGCGACAACATCACCATCGGCTCGATGGTGACCCATGCCGACGTACTGACCAACGCGTTGATCGGTCAACATCTGCCGCTGCTGACTGCCGCGACCGACACGGTCGCGGACCGGCAAGTGCGCAACCGGGGCACGCTGGGCGGCGCGCTTGCGCACGCCGATCCGGCCGGAGATCTCGGCGCCGTGGCGGTCGCCCTCGACGCGACCTTCGAGGTTGCCGGCTCCGGCGGCCGGCGTACCGTCGCGGCCGCCGACTTCTTCCAGGACTACCTCACGACCGTGCTCGGTGAGGGCGACGTGCTGGTGGGCATCAGCTTCCCCAAGCAGGTCGGGTACGGCGTGCGCTACGAGAAGTTCAACCGGATGGCGCAGGCATGGGCGACCGTCGGCGTCGCCGCAGCGGTCAAGGTCGAAGGTGGCAATATCACCGACGCTCGGGTAGCACTGACCAACATGTCCACCGTGCCGGTCCGCGCCACCGCCGTCGAGCAGGCACTCGTCGGCAAACCGGCCAACGCGCAAACCATCGAGGCCGCAGCGCAGCAGGCGGCCGAGGGCACCAATCCGACCGACGACCTCTCCGCGAAGGCCGACTACCGCGTGCACCTGGCCAAGGTGCTCACCAAGCGGGCGGTTACCGCCGCCGCCGGCATTTAGCCCAATTCTGTCGACGACGAGCACATGTACCGGCCAATCGAGACCGGTACATGTGCTCGCTCGCACCCTGGCTCGGCCGGGACATCTGACGGGGCGTGTGCTCGAATGCGCCCTCGTACGGCTGGGACGTAAGGTATAGACCGTTACCGAATTCTTCGATAAGGAGCAGCAATGGAGCTCGAGCACAGCTTTTCCATCCCCGTGACGGTCGAGAAGGCCTGGCCGATCCTGCTCGACATCGAGCAGATCGCTCCGTGCATGCCCGGCGCGTCCATCGACAGCGTCGACGGCGACGACTTCACCGGCTCGGTCAAGGTGAAGCTCGGCCCGATCAACCTGACATACAAGGGACAGGCGAAGTTCGTTGAGAAAAACGAACAGACCAACACCGCGGTCATCGACGCGCGCGGCCGTGACTCGCGCGGCAACGGTACGGCGTCCGCCAAGATCACTGCGGGCCTGGTCGCCGATGGCGAGTCGACGACGGTCAAGGTCGTCACCGACCTGAACATCACCGGGAAGCCGGCCCAGTTCGGTCGCGGCGTGATGGTCGATGTCGGCAACAAGCTCATCGGCCAGTTCGCCGACTGCCTGGCCGGCAAGCTGTCCGAGGACAACTCGGCAGATACTTCGACGGCCGCTGATGGCACCGCCGCATCGACCGCAGGCGGGGTGGCCGCGGCTGGGTCGACGGCCAGTGGAAGTTCGGCGACGGACGATGACGCCGGCAAACATGCCCTTCGCGATGCCGGCGCCGCGGCTGCAGGAGCCGGTGCAACGGCTGCGGGTTCGGCCGCCAAGCCGGTCAGCAGTCCCCGGCCCGTGCAGTCAACCGAACCGGAGCCGATCGACTTGCTGGAGCTTGCCGGTGGAACTGTCGCTAAGCGCGCAATCCCGGTCGTGGGCGCACTGCTCGCGCTCATCGGGATCATCCTGCTGATCAAGAAGCGCGGCAAGTAGCTCCTCACCTCAACCGCGAGACGACCTCGCGCTTCGCACAGGAAACTGACGCTTAGCGCAGGTCGTTTCGTGCTTGAAGCGCACCCTTCCTACCCAAGGTGTCCTCGTACGTGACGGATCAGCGGATATTCGTGACGGATCGCGGGTTTTTCGTGACGGATCAGCGGACATTCGTGACGGATCGCGGGTTTTTCGTGACGGATCGCGCGGTGCGCAGCGCGAGGCAGATGAGGACTCCGACCTCGAGGACGACGAGGATCCGTTCGGTGAGGCCGAGCGGAATGGCCTGCCACCACTGAGCTCCTGCAGAGCGCGCGTCGGCGACCATCCAGACCAGGTAGCCCATGTAAACCACCGACGACACCGTGAAGACTAGCGCCGCAACGAGCAGGCCGCGACCCGGTACGACCGGGCGGCGTAGCGCCGTACCGATGAGCCACCCGGCGCCGATCGGCAATGCCAGAAACGCCACGATGCTCGCCGCGCGGTGGATCGAGCCGGCGACGCTCGGCCCGATCGCCCAGTTGGTCTTCTCGAACGCCGCCACGCCCGCCATTCCAACCGCCCACAGCGTCAACATCACCGTGCCCACCGACAGCGGTTTCAGTTGCTTGTCCAGGACGAGCGCGACGACAAGCAATAGCGACGACAGCGCGAGCAGCACAACCGCGCCGTTGAAGACCCAGCCGAGCTCGGAAAGCCCGTAGGCGCTGATGGTCTCGTGGTAAGGATCCAGTCGCGACGTCGGCGGAACAAAGTGGAGGGCCGCGACCGCGATCCCGGCGACCACGATCCCGGCGAGCGAGAGCGCCGCTAGCTGACGTACCGGTGGCGACGCGGTAGCGGTCGTCGTACTGAGCATGGGTGCATCGTATGTGGGAACGACCGAACTAGTCGCCGGTCAGTCGGGCTGGTCTCCGCGCTCGGCGCGCAGCTTGTCGCGGCGCACTCGCCAGCGTTCGATCAGAAGCGGCACCTCTTCGATCATGAACAGGTCGAACTCCCGCGCCTCGTCGAGACGGCGGCCGACTTCCGTGTCGACGCCGAAGAGCTCGACGCCCTCGGCGGCTGTCTGCATCCATTGCGACAGCACCTCGTCCTTGTGCGCGAACGCTTCGTACCACACGTCCTCGCCGAGCGCGAAAACGTCCCGCCGCGACCCGGGCTCGCGATATCGCACAACCATGTCGACCTGCTCGAGGTAGCGCACCGCTCCGGAGATCGCCGCAGGACTGGCCTTGAGTAGTTCGCCGAGGTCGGCCGCCGTCATCTTGCCGCCCTCGCTCGATAACACTGCGGCGAATACCCGGGCCGCCATCCGCGGCATGCCGGCCCTGACCAAGTCGTTGCCCATCTTCTCGACAAAAACCGAGTGCGGGTCGACGGCCGGGCTGGGAGACATGCCCCCAATCTACCCATCTTTTTTAATCTTCACAAATTTCTGAAATAAGCGTAGCGTCGTCTGCATGACGAACTCATCCAGCGCGGCCATCTCGGTCACGAGTCTCACCAAGACGTTCGGCACCACGCGCGCGCTCGACAGTCTTGACCTGCAGGTCGAGGCCGGCGAGGTTCACGGATTCCTCGGCCCGAACGGCGCAGGAAAGTCCACCACCATCCGAGTGCTGCTGGGCCTGTTGCGAGCCGATTCGGGCTCCGGCGCGGTCCGCCTTCTTGGCGGCGACCCCTGGCACGATGTCGCTTCCCTACACCGCCGACTGGCCTATGTGCCCGGCGATGTCAGTCTCTGGCCTAATCTCTCGGGCGGCGAGGTCATCGATCTGCTCGGCCGGCTACGCGGCGGGCTCGACGAGACCCGCCGGGCGGACCTGCTCGAACGGTTCGACCTCGACCCGCGCAAGAAGAGCCGCACCTACTCCAAAGGCAACCGACAGAAGGTGGCGCTGGTCGCCGCGCTCTGCTCCGATGTCGAGCTGCTGATCCTCGATGAACCGACCTCCGGGCTCGATCCGCTGATGGAGAGCGTCTTCAGCGACTGCATCCAGGAGGAACGCGGCCGCGGCCGCACGGTGCTGCTGTCCAGCCACATCCTCTCCGAGGTCGAGCGGCTATGCGACCGAGTGACGATTATCAAGGACGGCCGGCGGGTCGAGTCGGGCACGCTCGCCGAGATGCGGCATCTGACCCGTACGTCGATCGACGTCGTACTGGCCGAAGCACCGCACGGACTGGACATGCTCGAAGGCGTGCACGATCTGCGCGTCGACGGCACCCGTGCACGCTTCGATGTCGACACCAAAAGTCTCGGCGACCTGCTCAAACACCTGGGCGGGTACGGCGTACAAACCCTCAACAGCCAGCCGCCGACCCTGGAAGAGCTGTTCATGCGGCACTACCGCACCGGCGCGAACAGTACGACGGACGACGGCGCCACGGCGGGCACCCGATGAGTGGTTACGAAGGCACCGGCACACTCGTGCGGCTCGCGTTGCGGCGCGACCGGATCATGATGCCGGTGTGGCTGCTGATCTTCGTGGCAACGGCAGCCGGCTCGGCAGGGGCCACCGTGAGTCTGTACCCCACCGAGCAGGCCCGAGCCGCCGCCGCACAGACCAGCAACGCCAGCCCCGCATTGATCGCGCTCTATGGCCGCATCTACGACCCGACGAACCCGGGCGGGATCGCGATGCTCAAGATGACCAGCCTCGGAGCACTGTTTGTCGGCGTACTGATGGTCATCACGGTCGTACGGCACTCGCGAGCCGAAGAAGAAAGCGGCCGGCTCGAGCTACTCAGCGCAGGCGTCGTCGGCCGCCGCGCACCACTGACCGCGGCACTCATCGTCGCCGGTGGATCGAGCGTCGCGCTCGGCGTGCTGACGGCACTCGGGCTCATCGGCGCCGGTCTACCCGCAGTGGGATCGATCGCGTTCGGGCTCGCGTGGGCCTGCACCGGAATCGCCTTCGCGGCCGTCGCGGCCATCACCGCACAGTTGACCGAGAGCACCCGCGCCGCGACCGGGACTGCGATCACTGTGCTCGGTGCGGCGTACGTCGTACGGGCCGTATCCGACGCTGGAAACGGACTGCACTGGCTCGCGTGGCTGTCACCGATGGGCTGGGTCGCCCAGATCCGGCCCTTCGGAGGCAACCGCTGGTGGGTCGCGCTCATCATCGTCGCCTTCGCCGTGCTTGCCGTCGGTGCGGCGTACGCCGTGCGGGCCGGCCGGGACCTCGGCGCCGGCGTACTGCGGCCCCGTCTCGGTCACGCCCGCGCCGGGGTCACGCTGCGCAGCCCACTCGCGCTAGCGTGGCGGCTACAGCGCGGGTCCCTCTATGGCTGGCTGGCCGGCTTCGTCATCCTGGGGTTCATCATGGGCGGCGTCGCCTCCGGTGTCGGCGGGCTCATCGACACGCCGGCCGCCAAGGACCTGATTACTAAGCTCGGCGGTGTCTCCGACCTGACCAACGCGTTCCTAGCCACCGAAATAGGCATGCTCGGAGTCGTCGCAGCGGCGTACGGTATCCAGGCCGCTTCCCGGCTGCGGGCCGAGGAGACGGCACTGCGCGCCGAGCCATTGCTGGCCGGCGCAGTCACGCGCCCCCGGCTACTCGTCAGCCACATCGTCATCGCGCTCGTCGGGACGACCGTGCTGATGGTCGGGTTCGGCCTGGCCAGCGGGCTGTCGTACGGCGCGAGCACCGGCCGCATCGGTCACGCCGTCGGCCAGATGCTCGGGGCCGGGATCGCGCAGCTACCGGCGATCTGGGTGCTCACCGCGATCGTCGTCGCGCTATTCGGCCTCGCGCCGCGGTTCGTCGTCGGCGGCTGGGTCGCGCTGGTCGTGTTTCTGATCCTCGGCCAGTTCGGGGATGTGCTCGGCCTGAACAAGGCGGTCATGAACGTGTCGCCATTCGCGCACACGCCCCGGTTGCCTGGCGGCGAGTTCTCGGCGGCGCCGGTGCTCTGGTTGTGCGTGGTCGCCATCGCGCTAGGCATCGCGGGATTCGTCGGGTTCCGCCGTCGCGACGTCGGCTAAACGTTAGCTCGGGCGCCCGAATGCCGTGTAGCGTCCGGCAAGGTGGTCGGTAAGGCGACCACTTTGCCGGACGCAAACATGACTGGAGGGAAACCGGCGCCAACCAGACCGAGCCCGCCTGCCCGCAGTCACTCAGCGTGACGCATCGAGTGTTCGTTGCGGATGAATTGGACCGCACGCGCGTCGACCAACGCGATGTCGCCGGTACCGGTCTGCTCAATGACTGAGTCGATGTATCGGATGATCGACGGAGACCACGTCTCACGAAACGCGCGCCGAGCCATGTCGACCTCGTGGATTGGCCACGACGACGGCAACAGATCGCTCGGTAGCCGCGGATCGCGCAGGTAGAGGCCCAAGATCGTCCGCTGATGCTGGAAGAAATTGCGCAGCGTCGCCGCGTCCGGTCGGATCGACCGGTTGCCGCGGCTGAGCCGCTGTAACATCTTTGCCTGTCGCGCGTACTCGCGCTCCAACAGTTTCAGGCACCACGCGCGCTCGGCGCTTTCGCGTGCGTCGGCGAGCGTGAGCCCGATCCAGGATCGCATGGCGTAAGCCCCGTTCGGCATCCCTTCGAGCGCCGGAGCCAGCGCATCAAACCGGTCACGCGGCGAGATCATCAGTCCCGGGCGCAGCGGCGCATAGCCTAGCCGCGTCATCTCCAGCCGGAGCATGTCGCGGAAGTAACGGTCGCGTTCCGGTACGCCGTAGATGATCCCGTGAAAGCCGCCGTCCCAGCGACCCTCATCGGGGCGCTCCCGGGCCCGATCGAACGCTGCCTTCATCGGGCCGGATAGCCGGTACTGCGAACGACGCCCGAACCGGGTCGACGTGAGACTGCCGCTGGCACGCAGCCGGGCCAGCGTCGTACGGGCGGCGGCTTCGGTGACACCGAGGTCACCGAGTAACCGAATGAGCGGCGTACCAGGGAACCCCTCCAGTCGACTGCATCCGAACAGGAAGGGAATCAGCGACGCCGGCGCGCTCATCCCGACCCCGTTGAACCCGCCCGTTGTTCCGTTGCTGTCGCTCATCGGCTAGTTGCAGGTCAGTCCGGACTCGGCGACGTACTCCTCGAGTTTTGCCCGCCCGAACGCCTCTACCGGGCCGATCGCGCCTGGCACCGAAACGTCACCCGCGGCGATCTTGTCGGCGACCAGAGCGATGAAGTCGGCGGTGAAGTCGTAGCCGTTAACGCCTTCGCAGCGAACTGTCGACACCACATCGCCGTCGGCGTTGACGCCCTCGGCGAGGATGACCGCGCTGCTGAGCGCGCGGGTTTCGGCGTCCGGTCCGCCGGTCGAACCCGGTGTCTTGGCGTCGGTGTCGGCGATCAGCTTCGCGCGCGCCTCCGGGTCCGCGAGGACCGGGGCGAGGGCGGCCACCTGTGCCTGCACCTTGTCCGGGTCGTTCCAGCCGAGATAGACATCGACATCGGTCAACTGCGGATATACCCGCGGCAGCGAGAACGCTTCTGTAGAGCCGATGCTGAATGCTCTCGCGCGCCGCCCCTCCTCTAGCTCGCCGAAGTCGTGCTTGCGGGTCGCCGTACTCTCGGTAACGATCTGACCGCCGAGGAAGCTGTACGACGGGTAGAACATCGCCCCGGCACTCGAGGCCATCGTCCCACCGGACATCGTCGGCTTATCCGTGCGCTTCCCGACGTTGAAGTAGCCGACCCTAACGCCGATCACCGCCTCACCGCCTCGCTCGACGGCAAGCGCACCGGCAAGATTGCCCGGCGCCCAGTCGTAGCCGAGGGCCGTCATCAGCGTCACTCCAGCAGCATCGGCCTGCGGCCCGTAGGTTTCGAAGACCTGCCTAATGAAGTGACCTTCGCCCGTTGAGTCGAGGTAATGGGCGCCCTTCGCGACGGCGGCCTCCACCGCGACCGAGCCCCAGCGCGCAAACGGCCCGACAGTGCTGATGAGTACGTCGCCAGCGTCCACGAGCGCCGCGACGCTCGCCGGGTCGTCGACATTGGCTACCTGGGTCGGTAGGTCGCCGCCGAGCCGGCCGGCAAGATCTGCGAGCGCTTCGGCGTTCCGGGCGGCAAGGACCGGTGAGACCCCACGCTTCACGAGGGACTCCGCCACGAGCTGACCGGTGTATCCGGTCGCACCAAACAACACGATCTTCGTCAACTGCCGCCTACTTCCGTTTCGATAGGCGGGGGCGGCTACCCGAGTTTGGGCAGTGCCTTCTTGAGCCCCCGCATTCCTTGCTTGATCCGCTCCTCATTTTCGATCAATGCGAATCTCACATTGCCTTCTCCGCCGGGCCCGAAACCCACGCCTGGAGATACTGCAACATGCGCTTCCTTGATTAACATGGAAGCGAACTCGACCGAATCCATATGACGGTATGGCTCCGGGATTGGTGCCCAAAGAAACATCGTGCCCTTTGGCGGTTCGACGTTCCAACCGATGTTGTTGAGGCCGCTGACCAGAGTGTCGCGCCGCGACTGGTAGATCGGCTGAACTTCCTTGGGGTGGTCCTGGTCCTCGTTGAGGGTGACCGTGGCCGCGATCTGGATCGGCTGGAACGTGCCGTAGTCCAGGTAGGACTTGAGCTTCCCCAACGCACCGATGACCTCACTGTTGCCTGCCATGAAGGCCATCCGCCAGCCGGCCATCGAAAACGACTTAGTCATCGAGTAAAGCTCGACGGCACACTCCTTCGCGCCGTCGGCCTGCAGGATCGACGGCGGCTCCCAGTCGTCGAACCCGAGCTCGGCGTACGCGTTGTCGTGTACGACGATCACTTCTTTCTCACGCGCGAAGTCGACGACCCGCTGGAAGAATTCCAGGTCTACGCAGGCAGTGGTCGGGTTGTGCGGGAACGACAGCACTATGACCCGCGGCTTTGGCCAGGAGTATTCGTAGGCTTCCACGATGTTGTCGAACAGGTTTTCCTGAGTGCCCATCCGGATCTCGCGAACCGCGGCACCGGCGAACAGCGGTCCCCAGATGTGAATCGGGTACGACGGGGCCGGCACGAGCGCGGCATCTCCCGCTTGCAGCAGCACCCACATGAGGTGCGAGAAGCCCTCTTTGGCGCCGATCGTCGAGATGACCTCCGTCTCGGGGTCGAGGTCGACGTTGAACCGCCGCTTGTAGAGATCCGCGAAGGCCAGCCGCAGCTTGGGCAGACCCCGCGACGAGGAATAACGATGATTGCGCGTGTTACGCGCCGCCTCGGTCAGTTTGTCGACCGCGATCTTCGGCGAGGGCAGGTCGGGATTGCCAAAGCCCAGGTCGATGACGTCGATCCCGGCTCGGCGCGCCTCTATCTTCAACGAGTCGATAATCGTGAATACGTACGGCGGCATACCTGAGATACGACGAAATTCCATTTTGCGATTCTATCTGTGTGAGTGGCCGGGGAACGCGGCAGTCTTAGGACGGGGCATCGGCGCCGAGGTGCTGGTCGATGAGTCGTTGCACGAGAGCGCCGTACTCGCTGATGATTCGTTCCGCCCCGAGCCGGTCCGGAGCGGCAAGCTGCAGCGTCGCCATACCGCTGCCGAGACCGTAGAGCGCGCACACGATGAGCTCGGCGGTGGCCTTCGACCCGGCTCCGCAGCCGAGCATCCGGCGTACGCCGTGCACTTGCTCCTGGATGAAGGCGTGCGCTTTGTCGGCGGCATCCGGCTTGGTGGTGCCGATAAAGACCGCACGCACTAGCGGCTCGGGGGCACCGGTGACTCGACGTTCGACGATGCGGCGTACCAAAGTCTCGCCGATCTGGTCGACCGGGGTGTCGGCCGGGAACTCGTCGCGAGCAAACGTCATGGCCTCGGCGAAGAGCTGCTCCTTGGACCCGACACACTTCATGACCATCGCCGGAGACAGGTTGACCGCGCATGCGACCTCGCGGATCGTGACGGAGTCGAAGGTCCGCTGCGCGAACAGCTCACGCGCCGCGTCGATGATCTGAGCACGCGTAGTGGATGCACTCATCGGCTCAGCGCCTCCTTCTCCTGCTTCTCCTTCGCGCGTTGCGTCGCACGGATCGTCACCAAATGCGTGGTGTCGACAGCCCCGCCGTGCTGGGCGCGTTCTTTGCGGATGTCGTTGGTGTCGTATTCCGCGCCCGGGTCGAACGATTCCTCGAGATCAGCGCGATGCTTGGGCAGGAACGCGCCAACCGAGGCGCCGATCAGCGCGCTGATCGCGGAGATCCAGAAGATGAACTTGAACGCGCCAACCGCAGGCATCGCGATTCCACCGGCGGTCATCGTCATGCTCGCGAGGACAGCCGCTACGGCGGCGCTCGCGCTCGACGTACCGACGCTGCGCAAGAGCGCATTAAGTCCGTTGGCCGAGGCAGTCTCGGTCATCGGCACCGCGCGCATGATCAGCGTGGGCATGGCGGCGTACGCAAGAGCGAGACCGGCGGAGACGAGGATCGTGCCGAGGATCAGCGTGAACAGCGTGCCGATCATGAACACCAGGCCGATATAGCCAAGACCCATGATGACTGCACCGCTCACCAGCGTCGTCTTTGCACCGAACCTGTTGGTGATCGTGGCCGAAACCGGCGCCAAGAACACCATGAGCGTGCCGCCTGGGAGCATCGCCAAGCCCGCCTGCATCGGCGTAAATCCATATCCGTAACCGGTCGAGGTCGGCATGGTCAGCAGCTGGGTGACGGCGAGCATCTGACCGAACATCGCAAAGCCGATCAGCACGGTCGCGATGTTGGTGATCAACACCGGCCGGCGGGCCGACGTACGCAGGTCGATCAGCGGCTCACGAATCTTGAGCTCGTACGGCACCCACAGGACGAGCAGCACGACGAAAGCGGCGAACAGCCCCAACACGCTCGAGCTCCCCCAGCCCCAGCTGCCGCCCTTGGAGACCGCCAGCAGGAAACAGGTCAACGCGATCGAAATGATTAGGGCGCCGAGTACGTCGAACCGCCCGGGCGTCTTGATGAGCGATTCGGTGACGAGCTTGAGGATGGCGACCAGCAGTACAACGCCGGCGGCCGCACTGAGCCAGAAGAGCGCGTGGTAGCTCGACTGCGCGTAGAGGAACCCGCCAAGTGGAAGGCCGATCGCGCCACCGATACCTAGCGTGGCGCTCATGAGCGCGACCGCCGCGGGCACCTTCGCCTTCGGCAGTTCGTCGCGCATGATGCTGATCCCGACCGGAATCAGCGCCGTACTAAATCCCTGGAGCGCCCGCGCGATGATGACTAGCGGCAGGCTCGTGCCGACCGCTCCGAGAAGTGACCCGACGATGATCAATATCAGGCAGATGACCATCATCCGGCGCTTGCCGAACATGTCGGCCAACCGCGAGACCGTCGGCATCGCGACCGCGCTGGTCAATAGCGTGGCAGTGATGAGCCACGAGGCCGTGGAGGGTGTCGTGTGGAAGAGCTTCGGCAAGTCGCCGATGATCGGGATGATCAAGGTCTGCTGGAGCGATACGAACGTCCCGCACACACTGAGTACGGCGATAACTGCCCAGGTTGGTACGCGACGCGTCGATTCGGACGATCGGGTCGGAGCCGACGATCGGGTTGAAGCCACTGAAGTTCTTTTCCACTCGTATGTAGTCGCGTCACGTACGACTAGGTAGTCGCGTTACGTAGGCGCGCGCTGGCGCATGATGCCGGATGACTGCGCGGGCGACGTTGCAGACACGCAGATGGTGAACAACAGTTCACCGGATTTAGTGAACCATTGTTCACCGCCGGCCACAACCCGCATGGGGCGGGTGAGTCGCGGCTCACGGCTTGCCGCTTACGGCTTACGGCGCGCCGTTCCCGCCCGGCTTCCCAAACCGCCTCGCTGCCCGGTCCCGAAAACCGGTGCGCGCGGGACCTCCGGGCGGCTTACAAGCGTGACGGATCGCCGGACATTCGTGACGGATCGCCGGACATTCGCGACGGATCGCCGGACATTCGCGACGGATCGCCGGACATTCGCGCCGGATCGCGGGTGGTTAGGAGCGGAAACCGTCGGCGACAGTGGCCGCGAGCTCGAGGTATGCCTTAGACGTTGGCGGCTTGATCTTGCCGAGGTCAATCGGGCCGCCGATGACGAGATGCGGGTCGAAGGGGATCTCAACCACTGCGCGGCATCGGGCGCTGAAATGATTACGCAAGATCGACATGTCGACATCTGGGGTGCGCTCACGCACCGATGAGATGACGGCGACGGAGTTGCCGACCAGGTCCTCATACCCGTGCGCGATAAGCCAGTCGAGGGTCTTCGACGCCCGTGACGAGCCGTCGACGCTGGGAGCGCCGACCACGACCAGTGCGTCGGCGGCCTCCAGCGTGCCCTGCATCGCAGAGTGCAGCATGCCGGTGCCCGAATCAGTGAGAATCACGTTGTAGTAGCGCGAGAGCAGACCCGTCACCTGGCGGTACTGCTCGGCGTCGAACGCCTCGGACACCTCGGGATCCTGATCCGAGGCAAGCACCTGCAGTCGCTGCGCGAGCGACATATAGCGCGAGATCTCGGTAAATGTGTCGACCTGTTCGATGTTGTCGAGCAGGTCACGCACCGAGACATCGGTGACGCCGGTGAGCCGCTCGGCGAGTGTGCCGGCGTCCGGATTGGCGTCCAGCGCGACGACGCGGTCACCGCGGTAGTGCGCCAGCGTGAGACCGAGGCACGAGGTTGTCGTGGTCTTGCCGATTCCGCCCTTGAGACTGACGACGGCGATCCTCCGGCAGCCGCGAATCGGCGTACGGATGCGGCTGATCAGGTCCTCGCGTTCGGTTTCTTCTTTCGACCGCCCCGGGTTGATGCTCCCACCGGACACCTTGAAAATTGCACGGCGCCAGCCACCATGCGGCACCTCCGCATCCGGCTTGACCAGGCTGTCCGGGGTCAAGTCACTCGCGGTCGGCGCCGGTCGCGAGGGTGCATGCTGCGGCATCTGCGTCTGGTTGTGCAGCGGCATCGGCTGGCTGCGCGACGCGGCATTCTGGTCGTACGGCGCCTGGGGATATGGCTGCTGAGGGTATTGCTGTCCCATCGGACCTTGGGGCTGCGGCGGATATGCGGTTTCCTGCGGTGCCGGCGACTGCTGCTGCGGCGGTGCAGGCTGTTGCTGCGGCGCCGTTGGCTGGTACGCCGCCTGGCCGTCGAACGACTGATTCGGCTGCGGAGCGTAGCGCTGGCCCTCGTACGGGCGTGCCTCATGCTGCTGGAGAGTCTCGTGTTGCTGGGGAGTCTCGTGCTGCTGGGGCGCAGCGTGCGGTTGTGGATTCGTTTGCAGTTGTGGATTCGTTTGTTGTTGCGGCGACTGGTACTGCTGAGGTTGCGGGTGGTCGTGCGGTTCGCTGGGCGCCGGCGGGAGCGGTAACGCCGTGGCCGTCGTCGGCGGATCGAAGCCTGGCCGCGGAGCCGTAGCGGAGTCGACAGTCGGCGCCGGATCGCGCATCGGCGGCGCGGAGTCAACGGCCAGCCCCGGATCGCGCATCGGCGGCGCGGAGTTGAATGGGTCGTCAGCCGGCAAATTCTCCGGGCCCGGCGCCGGAATCTGGGCGCCTTGGGATGCGGAGTTGTTCAAGCCTGCAAAACCGCGCGCATCCTGGTCGCTGTCCGCGGGGGCTCGACTCGTTTCCAAGGGACCGGCACCATCTAGCCACGGATCAGGCGGGTACGCCGCGGAACTGTCCGGCGTACGGTCCGACGGCGCCGAAGGTTCGCGCTGCGGACGAAGCTCGGTAAACCAGTCTTCATCGGTCGAGCCACTCGAGGTTGGGCGTTCTTCGTTAACCACGAAAAGTATGTCCTTGGGTTGTCTGGGGACGCGTGTTGTGGACGCCGTCGCCCACATTAGTGGACCGCTACCTGCGACGACCGGAGCGGGCGGCGTTCCGCGCGAAGGTTACCGGAGGGCACCTGGTCCCGACCACCAAATCGCGTCGATTATCGCTAGTTCTCGCAGACAGGATGCAGCGTTCGCCGCGATCGTGGCAGTATGAGGTGCTGATTCGTGCTCTCAGGCGGCTGGTTTCGCACGCACAGTGAGCTAGAGGTCCACAGGCAGCACCGGTCCGCGGGCAACAATGCACACCGGCCGTACCGGCCCAACAAGTCAAAGTACGTCGAGTTCAAGTACGTCGAGTAAGGGGTCCCGAATGCGGGTTTTGGCGGTCGACTTCGGCACGTCCAACACCGTTGCCGCAGTTTCGGTCGACGGGGCGCCGCCGCGCGTCCTGGCGATCGACGGAAAACCGCTACTCCCCTCCTCTATCTACCTCGCCGACGATGGGTCGATCGCGGTAGGAAGCGACGCTGAGCGTCAGGCGCGTCTTGACCCGAGCCGCTTCGAGCCCAACCCCAAGCGGCGCATCGACGATGGCGAGATGCTGCTCGGCACCGACGTCATCCCGGTCCAGCGCGCCATCGCGGCCGTCTTCTCGCGCGTGCTGCAGGAGTTCCGTCGGCAGTTCGGCAACGCCAATCCCGACGTCGTACGCCTCACACATCCGGCCCGCTGGCGCCAGACTCGCAAAGACGTCCTGATCGCGGCGTGCAAAGAGGCCGGCCTCAGCGACAACCCGATCCTCGTGCCCGAGCCGGTCGGTGCGGCTACTCATTTCGCCACCCAGGGCGGGCACCAGATGCCCCCAGGTGCAGCACTTGCCGTCTACGACCTTGGCGGCGGCACGTTCGACGTAGCCATCGTGCAGAAACGGGATGCCGGGTTCGAGGTCATCGCCGAGGCAGGCATCCCCGACCTCGGCGGGCTCGACTTCGATCACGCGATCCTCGAATACATTGGGCGTGTCGAGGGCGAGAGTCACGCTGAGGACTGGGCGCGGCTCAATCGCCCGACCGATACCGAAAGCCGACGCAAGCAGCGTGCGTTAGCGGTCGACGTACGCGAAGGCAAAGAAGCCCTGTCTCGCCACCCGCATACCGACATCGCGTTGTCGTCCCCTTTTAAGGACGTGCATCTGACACGTAGCGAGTTCGAGGAGATGATCCGCAGCAATCTCACGCGCTCGGTCGAACTGTTGGCGACGACGATCAGCGAGGCGAACTTCACCTCGAAAGACCTGATGGGCGTGTATCTCGTCGGTGGCTCGTCGCGGGTGCCACTCGTCGCACGGTTGATCCAGGAAGGCATGGGCATCACCCCGTCCACGCTCGATCAGCCCGAGTCGACCGTGGTGACCGGCGCGCTCTACCTCAATGTCGGCCCGCGCCCGGGGACCGCACCCCAGGCGCGTCCCATGCCAGGCATGCCACCCGGTCAGCGACCCAATACCGGGGGCGCACCGGCTCAGCAGCAACCGGCTAGCGGCGGCGTACCGGCCCAGGCACGCGGACCGATGGGTGGTGCGACCCAGCGAGTCAACCCCGCCGACCTGCCCGCCGTACGCACCGTCCGGCCACAACAACGCCCGGCGCCCGGCAATGTACGCAGGCTGCCCGGGCCCAACGCGTATGGCGCCACCCGTCCACCGACAGGGGCGACATCCTCGCCTGGCCCCACGCAGCGGCCCCCCGTCGAGCGACCCAGGACGGCCGCCGGTCCGCAGCGCCCTCCAACGGGCAACTCGCCAATGAGCAATCCGTCGATGCGACCGGGTTCGGGATCGACACAGGCACATCGACCACCGACCGGGCCGATCAGCACGCCAATTTCGGCGCCGCGGAACCTCGTAGGCACCGGATCGGGTCCTATGGGCGGGCAACGTCAACAGGACATGACACGGCCGGCCGGTTCCGCGCCCAACCAGCAACTGCAGACAACCAACTGGAAGCCCATGATCTGGGCGATCATCTTCGCGGCAGTCGCGATCCTGATCGCCATCCTGATCGCCAATATCTAGGACCTTGCATGTGTCCGGCCGTCGCTTACGGCGTATATCGATCTTCTTAAGGAGGGAGCCATGACCGGCCCGGCCCTTGCGCCGCGACGTATGTCGCCACTGGTTTCGGCTACCTGCCAAAGACTGATCGCCACGACACCGCCGGACGTCGCGGGACAGATTCGGGAGATTCTGGGTCGCTTGCAAGGTCCGCTGCAACTGGCCGTCGCGGGTCGGATCAAATCCGGTAAATCGACCGTCGTCAATGGCTTGATCGGTCGCCGGGTCTCCCCGACCGATATTCGCGAGTGCACCCGGATGGTGACCCGTTTTCAGTACGGCACCGTCGACCGGGTCGAGGTGCGCAAGCTCGACGGCACGACGCTGACCCTGCCGTACGACGACGACGGCGTGATCCCGGCAGATCTGGGCTGTGAGCCGCACGAGGTCGCGGTCGTCGACGCGTATCTGACGTACGAGATGCTGCGGCACGTGACCATCATCGATACACCGGGTCTGGCCTCACTCGATGCACAGAGCGTCGGGCGCACGCAAGGGATGCTCGGGGAGACGGGCGGGGTATCGGCCCTCGACGGCGTAGACGAACAGTCACAGATCGCGGTCTCGTCTGCGGAGGCCGTGCTCTACGTCCTCACCCAGTCCGTCCGCGCGGACGACGCCGAGGCGCTCAATGCCTTCCGTCGCGCTTCCAGCGGGCAGACCAGCAGCCCGATCAACGCGCTCGCGATCTTGAACAAGGCCGACCAGGTCACCGCCGACGAACCGATGAAGGCAGCGATCGAACTGGCCCGCGAGCACAGTCACACGCTCCGGCACGCTGTGTCACAGGTGCTGCCGTTAGTAGGGCTCGTTGCCGAGTCGACCGGCACCGGCTATTTTTCCGAGGCCGACGCACAGACACTGCGGGCGGTCGCGACACTCGACGACGTCACCCGCCAGATGATGTTTATGTCTACTGACCTCTTCACGCGTCCGGAGATCGGCGTCGACCCGGATGCGCGCGAGCGACTGCTAGTCAAGCTCGACTTATATGGCATCCGCGTCGCGGTCGACGCGATCATCGCCGATGGACAGATCAGCACCGGCGAGCTGCGCACGATTCTCGAGTCCGCGAGCGGTTATCCCAAGCTGCGGGCGATCATCGACGGCGTGTTTAGCGTGCGCGCGGACGACATCAAGTCGGCGGTCGCGCTCAGCGCGCTCGATTCGCTGGCGGCGAAATGCGCGCCGGGCCCGCGAGACTTGATCTACGACGCCCTCGAGGAGCTTTACCAGCATCCCGAGGCTCAGCAGCTGCGACTGCTCGAGGCGGCCACCCTCGTCACGAGTGGCAAAGTGGACTTGCCCGACGACATGTTCGACGAGGTCCGCAACTTGGTGACCGGAACAAATCCCGGAGAAATGCTTGGCACCCCCGGCGCGTCGTCAGACGAGCTCATAACGGCCGCACTGGAGGGAGCCGGACGCTGGCGCTCCTTCGCGACCTTCGGGTCCAACCCCACCCAGGCACGGATCGCGCATATCATTCACCGCTCCTACTTCTTGATCTGGCAGCAACTACGTGCACCCAATACCGGAGGCGCCATCTCATGACCGATCGCATGCCTGAGCCCGAGCGGACCGCGTCCGACGTCGGCGCAGAGGCCGACGCCGCCCTCGATCACGCCTTGCGCGAGGCGCCTGTCGACGAGTCAGTCGAGTACGACGATCAGCCCGCAACCGACGAGGGCGAGGACGACTATGTCCTCTACTCCGAGGTCTTGCCGCACCTTGAAGAGCTCGCGGTCTTGCGCAAAGAACGCACCAAGCTCATCGACGTACTCCTCTACGCCCGCGACCGAGTCAGCTCACCGGCGGTGGCGAGCCGGATGGATGACAGCCTCGGTCAGATCGGCATCCAGGTGATCCATCCCGAGCCCGGTGATCGGTTCGATGCGAAGCAGCACGAGGCGTCGGCGACCGTTCCTACGACCGACAAAGCGCGGCACGGGACAATCGCCGAGATCGAGCTTGCCGGTTACATCGACGGCGACCGTGTCGTACGCGCACCGATTGTCACCGTCTACAGCACCGAGGCTCAGGAATCGCAATGAGCCAGCCGCAGTCCGGTGGCCAGTCTGGCGGAGCGCCAAAGAAGATCACCCTGTCGCAGCTGTCCCGGCAGACCGCGGACAAGGGTCTGGCCATCATCGAGAAACACGACACCGACCTGGCGCAACGACTGGCGCGGATGCGCGCGACTCGTCCGGACAAGCCGACGGTTGTCGTTGTCGGGGAGGCGAAGCGCGGCAAGTCGAGCCTCACTAACGCCCTGCTCAACGTGCCGGGACTGTCGCCGGTCGACGCGCGCGTGGCCACCAGCACCTACATCATGTTTCGGCGCGGCCCGCACACTGCCGCCCGCGCGCTGCTGCCGGGAAACGACGTACCGGTCGACGTACCGCTCGATCGGATGCGCGACTGGGCGACCGACCTCGGCAACCGCGGGCAGTACTCCCCGCCTCGACTGATCGAGGTCGAATGCGACTCGCCACTCCTCGGCAAATTGAATATTGTCGATACCCCGGGCGTGGGTGGGCTGGACGCGGCGCACGCGGAGATCGCGCTGCGCGCGATCGGCCGAGCCACCGCGCTACTGTTTGTCTGCGACGCATCGGCGCCGTTCACCAAACCCGAACTCGACTTTCTCCTGCGCGCCTCGGAGACCGTTGACCTGGTGATCTTTGCGGTCACCAAGACCGATGCCTACCGCGGCTGGCGGCAAGTAGTCGAAGACAACCGGGCACTACTACGCGAGCATGCGCCGCGCTTTGCCGACGCGCCAATGATGCCCGTGTCCGCCAAGCTTTTCGAACAGGCCGGTCTAATGGGCGCCAGCGAACTCGGCGTCGCGCTCCGCAAAGAATCCAAGATCATCGATCTTCAGATTGCGTTACAGCAGCAAGTCGCGATCAAGGCCTCGGCCCTGCACGAAGCCAACCTGCTGCGCACGATGCACACCCAGCTCGACGTACTCGCGATCAACCTCGAGGACAGCCGCCGCGCCTGCCAGCCAGATCTCGCCTACGCCAAGCAGCTCAAGGACAACCGGGATCGGCTCTTGGCCGCCCGCAAGGCCGACTCACGGACGTGGCAGTTGCGACTGCGCGCCCAACTATCGCGCGCGCGGCTCGACACCATGGCCGATATTTCCAGCGAACAACGCAAATTTCAGCAGTACTGGCGCAAGGTCGTCGAAGACTCGGACAAGAGCAAGCTAAGCCAGATCGCGCCCGCGCTAGACATCGCGCTCAAGAACGCCTCGATGCAGATTTACGACCGGCAACAGTCCCGCATGCAGAACGTGTCTCGCTCGGTGCTGCAGTCGATGTTTGCCCGGCACGAGCTCGCCGAGGTGTACGCCGCGCTGCAGCGGCCGCGCGCCATCACCACCACCTCCGGTCCTAACAAGAAGGGCATGACCGCCGACGAAAAGGTCATGACCGGGTTCAGCCTTATGTCGGCGCTTTCCCTCGGCAAGCTGGTGACCCTGCCGCTCGAAGGGGCCGTCGCCGGCGCGTTCGGCGTCGCGGCCGGTACCGCCGGCCTACTCATGCTGCCGGTCATCGCCGCAGTCGGAGTCGGTGCCGCCTCCTGGATGGTGTGGGCGCGCCGTACCGCGGCCGACCGCAACAACCTCAAGGTGTGGCTGAACGAAACCCTCGGCGAAACCCGAGGCAAGCTGGAAGCCGAGGCGTCGGCATATTTCATCGAGGCCGAACAGGAGCTCACCCTTGCCCTCGACCGCGCGCTCCTGCGCCGCATCGAGACCCTCGACGGCCACATCAAACAGATCGACAACTCGTTGAAGGTCGACCGCGGCGAGCGCGAACGTCGGGCGGCCGAGATCACCAAGCAGATTCACGCCGTCAAGGACGTCTGCCGCACGATCGACATCCTGCTCCCCCGGCTGCGCAACGCCGTAGTCGCCAAGAAGAAGACGCCCCAGGCCGTCCCAGCGTCCGCGCCACCCGGCGCCGCACCGTCCGCGCCGTCTGCCGTGTCGGCCCCGTCCGCGCCGCCTGCCGAGTCGGCCCCGCCCGCGCCGTCTGCCGTGTCGGCCCCGCCCGCGCCCGCCGCCACACCGCGGGATTCGAGTGCCGCACCACCTATTGCCGCCGGACCGCCGACTGCCGCCGCGCCCCTGAACCCGAGCAGCGCACCCCCCGCCGCCGCACCGAATGCTGTCGCTGAGGCGACCCATCCAGCGGCGACACCCGACTGGTTGACCTCACCGTCGCCGCCATCAGCCCACGTAGCCCCGCAGCCGGTTTCCACCCAGTTCGGTCAGCCGCCGGCACCGACCGATGCCGGGCCGCGCGATGCCGGGCCTACCGAGCCGGCGCCACACCCCGCTGCCGCTCCAGCGCCACGCGTCACGTCGGCACCTCCGCCCACGACCCCGGCACCTGCTACGAGCATTTCCGCCGATTCGAGCCCGTCCGAGCGCACACAGCCGACCGAATCCGCGAGCGGTGAACGACCCGTGCCGCCCGGCGGACCATCCCAACCCGAACGTGCGAAACCGGCGCCGGAACGGGTATCGGCCATCGCCGCGATCGCCGCGTCGCGGCTGGCTAAACGCCGCGCAGCCGAAAACGGCGACGACTAACGAGAGTCCTCGTTACGAGATTGAGTCCGGTTTGGCGATCGGCGCCTCGACCCATTCCTCCGGAATTCCAAAGCCGTCAATCAACGTCGCCACGTGCGGCCGCAATTCACGGCACAGATCATCGACAGCCGAGGCGACGGCCTTCGCCCGAGTGTCGGTGAGGCGATTGTGTTCGAGGAACCAGCCGCGGTCGGCCTCGATCAGCGACAGGGCGTAAAGATCACAGACCGTGCCCAGCAGTTGCGCCGTACCCGCGTGCTCGCACTTTTCGATCACATCGACAAACGATTCGAGAACCGTACGATCGACGTGCGCGCGCCCCGCGTGCAGCAGATGCGACTGAGCCAGGTTAAACACCTCAGCCGGCTCGGTACCGTCCCCAATCCCCTTCTTGATCCGCGCCGCTAGCGTGTCGACGAGATGCTTCTCGCGCTCTTCGAGCATCATGACCTGCCAGGCCCGGTCACGCAGTACGGCGTCCGTGTCGGAGAACACCGACTTGAAACTCTCGATAATGCTGCGCGCCGCCGTACGTTCGATGACCGCGCCGACGAACTGGTCGGCGACGAACCGGACCGTGTCGATCGCGTTGAGATCCTCGAATTCCTCGCTGTAGTTGGTCAGCAGTCCTTTGCCGACCAGTTGAAGCAGCACGGTGTTGTCGCCCTCGAATGTCGCGAAGACGTCCGTGTCGGCGCGTAACTGCGGAAGCACGTTTTCGGCCATAAAACCGGCGCCGCCGCAGGCCTCGCGGCTGGCTTGAATCGTCGCGAGCGCATGCCAGGTAGCGGTCGACTTCAGCCCCGCGGCACGCGACTCGAGCTCACGTTGGGCGCGGCCGTCCGGCGTACCCTCCCCGGACCACAGGTCGTGGATCCGCCCGCACAGCTCGTCCTGCGCGAAGTTCAAGGCGTACGATGTCGCCAACAACGGAAGCAGCCGGCGCTGATATGCCTGGTAGTCGAGGAGTATGACCTCCTCGCCACCGCCGGCCCGTTCGAACTGGCGGCGCGCGAGGCCGCGGCGACCGGCGATCAGTAGCGCCATCTTAGTGGCGCTCTGCGCGGCTCCGGACACGCTGATCCGGCCGCGGACCAGCGTGCCGAGCATCGTGAAGAATCGCCGGTTGGCATTGTCGATCGGACTGGTGTAGCTGCCGTCGGAGTCGACGTGTCCGTAGCGGTCGAGGAGCGCCGTACGTGGCACCCGCACGTGATCGAAGCTGATCCGGCCGTTGTCGACACCGTTCAGACCTTCCTTGCGCCCACAGTCCTGCAACGTGACGCCCCGCATCGGCTCGCCGGACTCGTCGCGGATCGGCACTAGCAGCGCGTGTACGCCGTGTTCGCCGGCCGGCGTGTGTAGTTGTGCGAAGACAACGGCGAGCCGGCCGTCGCGCGCGGCGTTGCCGATGTATTCCTTGCGCGCCGACGGCACCGGCGTGTGGATCTCGAATTCGTCGGTCTCGGCGACGTACGACGCGGTCGTCTGAATCTTCTGTACGTCGGATCCGTGCCCCGACTCGGTCATTGCGAAGCAGCCGAGCAGATCGAGGTTCATGACCGACGGGAGGTACTGCTCGTGGTGAGCGGCCGTGCCGAGGCTCTGGATCGCCCCACCGAACAAGCCCCACTGCACACCGGACTTCACCATCAGCGACAGGTCGCGGAATCCGAGCATCTCGATCGCGATCATCCCGCCGCCGGTGTCGTCCGCGCCGCCCTGCGCCGCCGGGAATCCGACCTGGGGCAGTCCCGATGCGCTGACTTGCGCGAGCCGCTCGAGCACCGCGGCGCGATGCGTTTCGGTGTCCATCTCGTACGCCGGAGGCGCATACGCGTTGAGCTCGATCTTGCGGGACCTTTCGCGTACGTCGTACCAGCGGCCGTCCAGCGTACGGCGAAGGATTTCTTTGTCTGCGGGCTCGGCTGCATCGTCAGTCATGCGTCCCAGGTTGCCACATCCTCCCGGTCCCGTGGTCGCAAATACCACCTGCGAACTTGAACTCCTCCATGGAAAAACCTTGACTTCAAGTTCACTTTAGGGGACACGCTGGTAGCCGATCGCAACACGATACCCAAGGAGGCACAAATGCCCACCGCACTTATTACCGGCGGTTCAGCAGGACTCGGTAAAGCTCTGACCGCCGACCTCGCACACGATGGCTGGAACGTCGTCATCGACGGTCGCGACGCCAACCGGCTGCATCGCGTCGCGCACCAGATTGGCCCCCGAGTACGCGCGATCCCCGGCGACGTGACCGATCCGCTGCATCGTGCGGATCTGGCTACCGCAGTCGGCGACATAGACCTACTTGTCAACAATGCAAGCACGATCGGTTCGACTCCCATGCCCGCGGTAGCAGATATCGACGGGACCGTCTTCGACGGAATTTGGCTGACCAACGTCGCCGCACCGCTCGCACTGACCCAGTTACTATTGCCCGCACTCCGTCGATCGGGCGGCGCACTGGTCAACGTCACGTCGGATGCCGCCGTCGAACACTATGAAAGGTGGGGCGGGTACGGCGCATCCAAGGCCGCGCTCGACCACCTCACCTTGACTCTAGCCGTCGAGAACCCGCAGCTATCCATATATGCGGTCGATCCAGGCGACATGCGCACCAAGATGCACCAGGACGCGTTCCCGGGCGAAGACATCGGCGACCGCCCGCTGCCCGAATCAGTCGTACCGGCGATTCGCGCACTTCTGGCCCGGCGTCCCGCCTCGGGTCGCTATCGGGCCGCCGAGTTCGCTGCGGACGCGTCGTCAGTCGTTTCTCCGGAGGCCGTCCGATGATCGCGCCCAACATCCACTTCCCGAGCCCGGATTCGACCACGGCACCGCGACCTCCCGAGGCCCGTGGTCTCGCCCGCGACGGCGTTCGGCTGATGGTCGCGACCGGCGAGAGTACTGCGCACGCGAGGTTTCGCGACCTGCCGTCGTACGTCGAAACAGGGGACCTGCTGGTCGTCAACAACTCAGGGACGCTGGCCGCGGAGCTCGATGCCCACTGGCGCGGCGCGCCGATCGTCGTACATGTCGCGACCCGGCTGGACAACGGACATTGGGTAATAGAGCTGCGCAGCGCTCCAGACGCAGCCGAGCCCGTGCTCGATGCGGAGGCCGGCGACACTGTCGACCTACCGGCCGGCGCCCGACTCGACCTGCTCGCGCCGTACCCGCGCGAGAACTCCTCCCCGACCGGCCACGGCAACCGGCTCTGGCAGGTCGCACTGATCGGAGAGGCATCACTGACCAACTTGATGGCCCTGTTCGGCCGGCCGATCGCGTACGGCTATCTCGACAAGCGCTACCCGTTGCCTGCGTACCAGACCGTATTTGGTATTCGCCCCGGCAGCGCCGAGATGGCCAGCGCCGCGCGACCCTTCACGACTGAGCTGGTAACGAGGCTTATCTCATCCGGCGTCGGGATTGTTCCGATCACGCTGCATACCGGCGTCTCGTCACAGGACGCGGGCGAATTCCCGCAGGCCGAACCATTTGACGTGCCGCGATCGACGGCGCAGGCGATCAACCGCACCCGTGCCAACGGCCGACGAGTCATTGCGGTCGGCACTACCGCGACGCGGGCCGTCGAGTCCGCTGTCACGGCGGACAACGTCGTCGTAGCCCGGTCCGACTGGACCGAGCGGATCGTCACGCCGGCCGATCCGCCGCGGATCGTCGACGGTCTCATCACCGGCTGGCACAACCCCGAGGCTTCACATTTGCTCCTCGTCGAAGCAGTCGCCGGGCGTGAACTGACCCAACGCGCATACGACGCCGCGATCGCGCATGAATACCTGTGGCACGAGTTCGGCGACTCGGCTTTGTTGCTGCCACGGTGATCTCGGTTCGATCGCGCCTCAGGACGTGTTGTGCGCGGATATCGCCGGAAGCTCGGCGACGACATGCAGTGCGATCACGGCGACCGCGAATACCACTGCCGACTTGTGGGCGCCAACGACCCACAGTCCAATGACGGCGGCGCCGAACACGAGCACCTTGACTGCCACCGCTAGCCACGCGACGTCGTACGTCGCATGCGGCGCGGCGAACAGCGCCCACAATGCGATGGCGACCGCAACGAACACCACGGCGACGATCGCCTTCCAAGGTTGCCGCTGGCCGATGTGCCAACCGAACACCCCGACGGCGACAACCGCGCACAACTCGGCAACAAACACGAGGGTAAAAACTGTCCACGCGAGCGTTTTCACGATCGCAACGCTACGCGGCGGCCGCGAAATCAAGCGCGCGCCCCACACAGGCGGCGGGCCCTCCAACGGATTGAGGCATCGGCTCAGAGCAGCTTGACCCGGCCGGTGACTTTCGTTCGCTAAGCAGCCTTCCGTGAGGAGTACGGCACGGATCCGCGCGATGAGGCTATTCGCGGCAGTCGACTTGCAGACATCGCGATGCGACAAGGCTACGGTTTGTCCAAGCAGCCCATCAAGGGCTGGGCGAGCTGACAACAAGGGAGATGTTGTGGAAACGACTGCCGCTGTTTTGAGGTCCCCGGATGGCGCATACACCTTGGAAACGGTGACTCTGCGCGACATCGGACCGGATGAGGTATTGGTGCGGATCGTCGGGGCAGGCATGTGCCACACCGACGTGCTGCCGCGCGTGCCGGACTTCATGGCCGCGCCGCCAATCATCAACGGACACGAGGGCGCCGGAATCGTCGAAGCCGTCGGCGCGGACGTTAACTCGGTCAAGGTCGACGACCACGTCGTGCTGTCCTTCGACTCGTGTGGAGCCTGCGAAAACTGCAATGCCGGCGTACCGGCGTACTGCGACACGTTCATGGTCCGCAACCTGTCCGGGCAGGCGGTCGATGGCACTTCGACCGCGACCGGCGCGGACGGCAAGGACATCAAGTCTCGCTGGTTCGGCCAGTCGTCGTTCGCCCATCACGCGATCGCCCGCGAACGCAACAGCGTGGTGGTCGACAAGTCGCTACCACTGGAGTTGATGGGTCCGCTCGGCTGCGGGATCCAGACCGGCGCGGGGTCGATCCTCGTGGCACTCGACGTCCAGCCTGGCACGTCGGTAGCGGTGTACGGCGCGGGCGCGGTCGGCTTAGCAGCCGTCATGGGCGCGAAGGTCGCGGGCGCGAGCACGATCATCGCGGTCGACCTTCAAGACTCACGGCTCGAGTTGGCGCGTGAACTCGGCGCGACCCACGTGCTGCGCGGCGACGCGCCCGATCTCGCAGAGCAGATCACCCAGATCTCTGGCGGCGGCGCGCACTACGCCTTCGACAGCACCGGCGTACCGGCCGTTATTTCGACGGCGATCGCGACGACCCGGATGGCGGGCAAGTGCGGGCTGGTCGGCGTACAGCAAGGCGACGTCGCGCTCGATGCGACGTCCATCGGCAAGACGATCCTCAACATCCTCGAGGGCAGCGCCGATCCGCAGAAGTTCATCCCGCAAATGGTGCATCTGTGGCAGGACGGGAAGTTTCCATTCGACAAGCTGATCGAGAAGTTTCCGATGTCGCAGATCAACGAGGCCGAGAAGTCGTCACTCAGTGGCGGCGCCATCAAACCGGTGCTGATTCCCGAGGCCTGAGATCTTGACCGGCGCCGAGTGAAAATCTACTAGTGAGATTGGTGGTCATTCGCGTCTGTTGTTCAGGGTGATGCGGTGATGCAGGACCGGGACGCGGTCGGGGTCGATCCACGCGGGCGGGCGCCAGTGCGGCAGGCCACCGATCATGACTGATTCCCAGCCGCGGTCTTCGTATTCGCGGTGGTGGTAGCCGCACGCGAGGGCCAGATTATCGATGTCGGTCGGGCCGCCGTCTCGCCACGCGGTGACGTGGTTAGGTCGGCCTGGGGCGCGGTTCCTGAATTACTCCGGGCCCGTTTCCCCAGGCCGCCTTCCGAACCCGGCGTGCGACTTTCACCGCAC